>NZ_DAIEII010000035.1:0-4432 GCF_027352875.1 Gryllotalpicola sp. | reverse complement strand
CTACGTGCTCGAGGCCACCCGCCGCGCGATCGCCTCACCCGGGACCGCGACGCTTCCCGAAAACGTCACCTGATCGGGTCCGACGCAGATCCTCACCCATTCAGTCAAGACATACCCTTGGGGTAGGGCGAGGACTTACGGGCGATTCTGGAGCCTGCTGCACGAGGTCAAGGAGCGGGACGGCCTTGGCGCGCTGGCGTGGGTGGTGCATCATCCTACTTCTGCTACTTGCGTACCTGGCACCTTTGGTTGTCGACTGCTACCTCTCCGATCGGCGCCGGTGGTATTCGCGGCCGCTTCCCCCATGTGCACTCAGGTCCAGCAGCAGGCCGATCACGATGATGGCCCATCCGAACGTCGTGATTCCACCTGGCGAGACGAAGATGTAGGCGAGGGTCGTCCACGGCAGCAGCAAGAGGCCGGCCGTTGGCCATATCCAGTGGGGAGCCGTGAAGCCCCCGGCCGTGGTGGACCAGCCGCGGAAGGCTCCGCCGATGCGCGCGGGGTCCATGAACCACCACAAGAGGAGAGCGAGGCGCGGCGCACCACCGAGCAGCAGGACTCCAAGACAGCAACCCATCGAGCACCCCCTTCACTCGGTACTCAGGACTTCAGGCCCGCCTGGTTACCTGCTCGCGAGGCCGTGCCGTTACAGCCGCCCATGGAGATGAGAACTCGGGGGTCGGAGGGCCCATTCCAACCTTCACCCTCGCCGAGATCCACACGGCCGTCCGAGACGCCCACGCTCTCGGGGCCATCGGATTTGGCGCCGCCAAGCACCTGCTGCTCTGACGCCTCGAGAAGCGGTCCCCGAAGCTGAATCTGGAGGTCTACCCGTACCTGCCGAAGGCGCACGTGCAGACGACCTCCGGACAGGTCCGGCATCGTTGACGAGTCTGGCGGCGGGTGCGTTGAGGTCGAGGAACCGCCATGCCCCGCAGGCCGCGAGTCCTCGCCGACGGTGTGCCTTACCACGCCGGCCGTCGGCCCCCCCGCGGCGCACGGGTGTTTGCCGCGCCCGACGAGGCGTTCTCCCTTCAGGTGGACGCGGTCGAAGGGGAGCCGAGGCGGCGTCTGGGCATGAGCGGTGCGATCCTGAACTTGGCAACGATGCCGGACCTGTCTCGGCCAGCCCAAACACCTCCCCCACCCTCCAGCACCGAAAGCCAGCCCTCACCGACCCTTAACCAAGCCTCCCAAGGTGCTACCATCGCCCAAGGTGAAGACAAGTTCAAGAAGGGATGAAGAAGGAACTTCCTATCCCTTACACGGCTGTCGGCGCCAGCTCGGGTTGACGTCCCGCGGCGCCCGCGTTAGGACTTGCGGCCGGTCGTGAGTTTTCGCACCGCAGCGGTTCGAAGCCGTTGGTCGCGGATAGACGGAGGGAGCCATGTCGGAGGTTCGCGTCGTCGTCGTGGGAGCAGGGATCGCCGGGCTCACGGCAGCCCTTTACCTCGAGGCTGCCGGACAGCACGTAATCGTGCTGGAGGCGTCGGGTCGCGTCGGCGGACGGATGGTCTCGGATAGCGTCGACGGCTTCACCATCGACGAGGGTGCGCAGTTTCTCAGCACCAGGTACCCGGTCCTGGGAGAGCTCATCGAGCGCGTCGGCTTCGCTGCTAGCATCGTCGAGGTGAACCCCTGGGTAGCCGTGGTCCGGGGCGGGCGCCTCCGCAGGATCAGGCCGGACGCCCCCCTATCGCCGCTGAGGTCGGGGCTCCTGCGGCTCCCGGCGTACCTGCGGCTCGCGGTTGGCGGTATGCGGCTCGGGAGGCGCACCCGTGCGCTGTCGCAGAACGACCTGTCCGCCTGGACGTCCTACGACGAGACCGACGGCAAGACCTGGAGCGAATCGTACTTTGGCGCCGAGGTCACGCGTTTCATGATCGAGCCGTGCATCGCGAGCCTGTTCTTCCAGCGCCTCCACGACGATTCCGCCGCGCTGGCGATGCACACGACGTCGCTGTTCTACGGCCTGAGCGGCGACGTCAAGCTCACGGCGCCGGTCGGCGGTATGGGCGCTCTGACGCGCCAGCTCGCGTCCGGCCTCGACGTGCGCCTCGGCAGTCGGGTAGGCTCCATCTCGGTCGCGCCGACCGGGGTCGAGCTGACGGTCGGGGCGGAACGCATCTCCGCCAATCATGTCATCCTCGCGGCACCGGCCTCCGCCGCGCGCGTGCTGCACCCGGAGCCCACCGCGACCGAGCGCGAGCTCCTCGCGACCCCTTACAGCACGACCGCAACCGTCGCGATCATGGTCCGGAGGTCGTTCCGGCTCGGCCCCGACGTCTCGAACCTGTACGCGTTCAATCTCCCCGAGAGCGATCGAGGCGCCGTTGTCGCCGTCACCATCGAGGAGGCGAAGGGAGGCGGACGGGTGGGGAACGGTCACCTCTTCCACGCGTACCTGTCGGGCGACACCGCCCCGAAGATGATCGCATCGAGCGACGACCAGATCGTGTCCGTGGTCCTCTCCGAGCTGGAGAAATACCTGCCCGGAGTCTCTCGCGAGGTTTTCGCCACCCGGGTCTACCGGTGGAAGGAGGCGCTGGCCCTCACCCCGCCGGGGCGGGCCAGGCTCGTGGCGCAGTACCGGAAGAGCATCGGACCCGCCCCGCGGTTCCTGCTCGCCGGAGACTACACGGGCATGCCGTTCACGGAAGGAGCCGCCGAGACGGGCAGGTGGGCAGCGACCACGCTCGTCGACCGCCTCGCCCAGTGGGGGGGCGGTGTGGGGAGCGTCGCCGCGGCGTCGTGACGAACTGGGGCACGGTCGCGCGACGGCACCGGGCGAGGTGGAGAACAACGTGGCTCACCCAGCCCAAGGTCATCGCCAACATCCTCGCCCACCTCGCCGCCAAGGGCGCCGATGGTCTCAGCCCTCCCGACGCGTCCCGCAACCAGCGGCCCGCGGCGTGTGAGGCGCAGCCTCGCCAGGATAGGTACCAGGTCCTGCGAAGTTGACAAACGCCGATCCTCCATCTCGGTACCTCACCGCGTGCGCAGCCGATCTCGAGATGCAGCAAGAGCTATTCCGACGCGACGCGTCCGAGCCTTCCCTCGGCTCCCCGCTCCCGCCGGCGTCTCACGGCGGAGCGCGACAGGGCGGCACAGGTCGGGTGGCCGACTAGGGCTCTCGTCCTGCGTGGCACCCCCGGGTTCTTGCCGCCGACCTGCCGGGCGACTCCTACTTGGTCAACTTCGCCGGAGCTGACACCGATCCTACTGGAACGTCTCGCCGCGGTCGGCCATGTCCAGGAGCAGCTTCGGGGGCTGGAAACGGGCGCCATGGCGAGCGGCAAGCTGGCGCGCGCACTCGACGAAGGCACGAGGCCCGACGTAGTTGACGTACTGCAGCGTCCCGCCGGTCCACGGCGGCGCGCCGATGCCCATCACCGATCCGATGTTCGCATCCGCCACCGATTGCAGCACGCCCTCCTCGAGACAGCGGATCGTCTCGATCGAGGTGATGTACAGGAGCCTGTCCTTCATTTCAGCGAAATCCGCCGCGTCGGGCGTTGCATGCTCGGGCCTCACGAAGTGCTCGACCGTGCCGGGCCACAGGTGCTTCTTTCCGCCCGCCGGGTACTCGTAGAACCCGCCGCCGGCCGCCTTGCCCTTGCGACCGAACTCGTCGCACATCCGATCGACCAACGCGTCCGCCGGTAGCGAGGGATACGTTTTGCCCTCAGCGGCGAGGTCCTTCTTCGTCTGCTCACGCACGTGCCGCGTGAGCTCGAGCGAGATCTCATCGCAGACAGCGAGGGGACCGATGGGCGAGCCGTTCTGCGCCGCGGCCTGCTCGATGCTCTGCGGGTGGTAGCCCTCGGCCAGCATCGAGATGCCTTCCTTTACGAACATGCTGAACACGCGCGAGGTGAAGAAGCCGCGGCTGTCGTTCACGACGATGGGAGTCTTCTTGATCTTGAGCACGTAATCGAACGCCTGCGCCAGCGCCTCGGGCGCCGTCTCCCTGCCCAATATGATCTCGACGAGCGGCATCTTGTCGACGGGCGAGAAGAAGTGCAGGCCGATGAACCGTGGCGGCGCCTTCGACGCCTTGGCCAGGCCGGTGATGGGAAGCGTGGAGGTGTTCGAGCACCTGAGCACGCCGGGTACAGCAGCCGCCTCGGCCTCGGCGGTCACTTTGGCCTTGAGGTCGCGATTCTCGAACACCGCCTCGATGAGCATGTCGCAGCCCGCAAGGTCCGCCGCGGTGCCCGTGGTCGCGATGCGCGCCAGCACCGCGTCGGCCTTGTCGCGCGTCATGCGGGCCTTGGCCACCGCGCCGTCGACCAGCTTCTTGGAGTAGCCCTTCCCCTTCTCGGCCTGCTCCTTGGACACGTCCTTCAGGACGACGTCGATGCCGGCCATCGCCGTGACGTAGGCGATGCCCTGGCCCATCATGCCGGCGCCGAGGATGCCGACCTTC
>NZ_DAIEII010000021.1:0-105587 GCF_027352875.1 Gryllotalpicola sp. | reverse complement strand
TCGCCGTAGCTCAGTGCGAGGCGGCCGAGATGCTGCGTGGCGAGCACCTGCCAGCACTCGTCGAGGGTCAATTCGCTGACCTCGCGCTCGTCGACGCTCATGCCACCTCCGTCGTCGGGTGTGCTGGATCGCCGCGCCGCGGGTGCTGCGGCGTCTCAGAGCGGTGATCAGTCCCCGAATAGATCGTAGGCGTGTCGCGGTTGCACGGAATACCCGACGACGTGGTCGGGTATTCGGGCCGGCCCGTTACTTCTGTTCCGGCGCAGTGGGAAGATTGACCGGTGACCACCGAGACCACCGTCGCCCCCGCCAGCCAGCCCTCCGAAGCCGATCTGCCCGTCGTCCCGCACTGGATCGACGGGTCCACGTACCCGTCGAAGAGCGGCCGTACGGCTCCGGTGTACGACCCGGCGCTCGGCATCCAGACCAAGCGGGTCGCGCTCGCCGATGAGGCCGAGATCAACGCCGCGGTCGCGAGTGCCAAAGCCGCCTTTCCGGCCTGGCGCGACACCTCGCTCGCCAGGCGGCAGTCGATCGTCTTCAAATTCCGCGAGCTGCTCGAGGCGAAGAAGGGCGAGCTCGCGGAGATCATCACGAGCGAGCACGGCAAGGTCCTCTCCGACGCCCTGGGCGAGATCACCCGCGGCCAGGAGGTCGTCGAATTCGCGACCGGCCTCGCCCACCACCTCAAGGGCGAGTACAGCGAGCAGGTCTCGACCGGCATCGACGTCTATTCCACCCGCCAGCCGCTCGGCGTCGTCGGGATCATCTCGCCCTTCAACTTCCCGGCGATGGTGCCGATGTGGTTCTTCCCCCTCGCGATCGCCGCGGGCAACACCGTGGTCGTCAAGCCGTCCGAGAAGGATCCGTCGTCGCAGATCTGGCTCGCCCGGCTCTGGAAGGAGGCGGGTCTGCCGGACGGCGTGTTCACCGTCCTCAACGGCGACAAGGTCGCCGTAGACGGCCTGCTGACGCATCCTGACATCGCCGCGATCTCGTTCGTCGGCTCGACCCCGATCGCCCGCTACGTCTACGAGACGGGGACCGCTCACGGCAAGCGCGTGCAGGCCCTCGGCGGGGCAAAGAACCACATGCTCGTGCTGCCCGACGCCGACCTCGACCTCACCGCCGACAGCGCGATCAACGCTGGCTTCGGCTCGGCCGGCGAGCGCTGCATGGCGATCTCGGTGCTCGTCGCCGTCGAGCCCGTGGCCGATGTCCTCATCGAGAAGATCACGGAGCGGATGCGGACGCTGCGCACTGGCGACGGCCGACGGGGCTGCGACATGGGTCCTCTGGTGACCCGCGAGCACCGCGACAAGGTCGCGTCGTACATCGACGTCGCCGCGGCGGATGGCGCGAGCGTCGTCGTCGACGGGCGCTCGGTGAACCCCGATGGCGACCCCAACGGCTTCTGGCTCGGCCCGACGCTGCTCGACCGGGTTCCGACGACCTCGCGCGCCTACACCGAGGAGATCTTCGGACCGGTCCTCTCGGTCGTGCGGGTGTCGTCGTTCGACGAGGGCATCAACCTCATCAACAGTGGCGCGTTCGGCAACGGCACCGCGATCTTCACCAACGACGGCGGCGCCGCCCGGCGCTTCCAGAAGGAGGTGCAGGTCGGCATGATCGGCATCAACGTGCCGATCCCGGTGCCGGTGGCCACGTTCTCGTTCGGCGGCTGGAAGGCCTCGCTCTTCGGCGACACCAAGGCGCACGGTGCCGAAGGCGTGAAGTTCTTCACCCAGCTCAAGGCCATCACCTCGCGCTGGCTCGATCCCTCGCACGGCGGCATCAACCTGGGATTCCCCCAGAACAACTAGCCTCTGACCGTCCGGCTCGCCTCCGGCGGTGCGCTCGCGCCCGGCTGAGGGCGGTGTGCTGCGAGGACGACGCCTGTACCGACGAGGTGCTTATGGTCATGGCCTCGGCGACGCGTGCGTTCGGGCTGAGATCCGCGCGACCCGCCGAGACCGGGCACCCCATCACGGCGTGGCGCGCCGGATCTCAGCCCGAACACGTGCGCACCGGGAAACGTTCACCGGCTGCGCCCGTGACGGGGATGCCGTCCCGGCGCGGCGTTCCAGCTCGGCAGCATCCGGCAGCTGGTCGTGCAGGCGGCGATCCGTTCGAGTTCACTCCCTGGTTGCCGCTGACGCGCGCGGATGCCCGAGCACCAGCCGTCGCCCCTCCGCCGTGACTGGCGGCCTACCGTGAGACGCGAAGACCTCCGTTGGGATGAGTGAGTGTGGCCACCCGCATCCGCCACGGAGGTCTTCGCCGACTCAGCCGTTCACGACCTCGTGGGGAACTACACCTAGGAGGTGACCCCCGTGCGCAGCGGCTTGAGCGCGTTCGCCCAGGCGATGACCTGGTCGAACAGGATCTCGAGCGCCGGCAGCTGGTAGTCGCCGGGCTTGAACACGCTGAAGTTCTCGAACTCGGTCATGAGCGAGAGCGTCAGTGTCTGGCGCACGCTGGCGAGCTGGAGCTCCGCCGCGACGAGGCGCAGGTTCTCGATGGCGCGTGCGCCGCCGACCGATCCGTAGCCGACGAATGCGACGGACTTGTTGTGCCACTCGTTGTGCAGGAAGTCGAGCGCGTTCTTGAGGACGCCCGAGGTGCTGTGGTTGTACTCGGGGGTGACGAAGATGTAGCCGTCGAACTCGTCGATCTTGGCCCCCCACTCCTTGGTGTGGTCATGCTGGTACTGCCCCATCGATGCCGGCATGGGCTCGTCGAGGTGGGGCAGCGGGTAGTCGACGAGGTCGATGAGCTCGAACTCGGCGTCGGTGCGCTGCTTGGCGTGCTCGTAGACCCAGTCGGCGACCTGCTTGCCGTTGCGACCCGGGCGGGTGCTGCCGATGATGATGGCGATCTTCGTCACTGATGCTCCTTGCGTATGCGTGATATGCGGATGAGGGAATCGCTCCGGTTCTGCGCCGGTTACCCCTAGTGCGTAACGCCGGACGGCGGCGAATAATCCCGATCCACCAGACGCACTTTGAAGTGCTTCACGAACACGAAGGGTCGTATCGCCAGATGACGCTGGAACTGGATCTCTCGCCGGCGGACGCCGGCGCATCGCTCGCCGGCTGCGGCGACGCCGGCAGCACCCGGGCGCTCATCCGCGACATCCTCGTCCGAGTGAGCGACAAGTGGACGATCCTCGTCGTCCAGAACCTCGCCGCCGGGCCGATGCGCTTCACGGCCTTGCAGGGTGCCGTGAAGGGCATCTCCCATCGGATGCTGACCCGGACCCTGCGCGCCCTCGAGCGCGACGGCATGGTCACCCGAACCCCGTACGCGCAGGTTCCGCCGCGCGTGGACTACGCGCTCACGCCGTTGGGTGCGACGCTCATCGAGCCGGTGCAGGCCGTGGTCGACTGGGCGGAGCGCCACCAGGACGAGGTCGAGGCGAACCGCGCCGCCTTCGATGCGTAGGGTCCACCCGGGATGAGCGGCCCCGGCCCGCGTGAGCCGTGCTCTATCGCGCGAACCCGGCACCAGCGGATTCCTATCCGAGTCGCGACTGCTCGGTGAGCGCGTGCCACTGGCGGTTGTAGTAGACCAGCGGCGCGGCGGCGTCGGCAGGATCCGGCAGCTTCGCCTCGAGTGCGTGAACGGTGACGAGAATCGACTGCCCGGCGCGGGTGCGCTGCACGATCTCGCCGCGGATCCAGGCGTGTGCGGCGGGGAAGACGACCTCGCCGGTGGGCAGGCGCGTCCACTGCGTGGTGTCGGCGAAGCGGTCGACGCCGTGCGTCGCGCCGAGTTTGGCGAGTGGATACTGCTCCGCCTCGAGCAGGTGCACGACGACGGTCTTCGCCTGCTCGATGGTCGGCGTCGACGAGGACATGTCCGAGATCGAGAAGACGAGCAGCGGCGGCTCGGCGCTCACGGAGAACACGCTCGTCGCCGTCATCGCGACCGGCCCGTCGCCGACATCGGCGGTGATGACGGCGACCCCGGCGGCGTGGTTGCGGAACGCGAGCTTGAAGTCGTCGGCACTCAGGCCGGCGCCGAAATCCGCCCCGAGATCGGTGTCCACGGCGCTCAATGCTGGTGCGCCTCGGGTGCGCCCTCGTAGAGCTTGAAGGCGAGGCGGCCGTGCGTGTACGCGGCGCCGGCGCGCAGGGCGGTCGCGACCCAGGCGATCTCGGCGATCTCGTTCTCGTTCGCCCCGGCCTTCTTCGCGGCGGCGGTGTGGCCCTCGATGCAGTACGGGCACTGGGTGGTGAGGGCGACGGCGATCGCGGCGAGCTCGCGGTACTTCACCGGGATCTCGCGCCCCTCCTGGAAGATCGCGGTGTTGAAGTCGCCCCACACCTTCAGGATGTCGGGGGTGTTGTCCCTGTAGACGTGCGTGAACTTCTTGTCGTCGGTGTCGAAGTAGTCGGCCATCTGATGCCTTTCAGTCGGTTGTTCCACCGTATGCCTGCGCGTGCGCGAGCCGCCCTCGGAGGTTCCGGGCGACGAGCCGAGCAGCGGGCACGCCGGCGGCTGCCTCGATCAGCGCGTTGTAGTCGGTGTTGGTGTTGACGTCGTGGACGACCCGGCGGCCTCCCACGGTGTCGAGAAACTCGATTCCGGCCACGGCGATTCCCATGTCGACGAGAACGGCTTCGAGCCGGCGCACAATCGGATCGGCCGCTACCGACCCCGCACGGGCGAGCGCCGGCCGAGGCCGGGGGCGACGTGCTCGGCGACGGCGGCGAACACGTGCTTCTTCTGGGCCGTCGAGAGCTCGCTGATCGGAGTGAGGAGCAGCTCGTCGGCGAGGGCCAGCGCCGGGTCGGCTGCGAGCTCGTCGACGATCCGCGCGGGCTCACCGGAGTAGAGCGGGGTCGATAGCCCGTCGAAGCCGGAGCCGTCGGTGTAATGGCCGGTGGCGTCGACGAGGGAGGCGTAGTAGGCGGCGTGCCCGCCAAAGGCGGACTCGTCGTCGGCGTCGACGATGGGCAGGATGGAGCGGCTGATGGCGACGCGCGAGACGCGGCCCGGGTGGTGCGCGGCGAACTCGGCGCGGTACGCCGCGACGATCTCGGCCTGCTGGTGGCCGAGCGAGGCGTGGCCGGTGTCGCTGCCGATCGTGGAGAGCACGAGGTGCAGGCCGCGGCGGGCGGCATCCAGTGCGCTCTCGATGCTGCCCGCCCCGTACCAGAGGCGCTCGGTGAGGCCCGGCGCGTAGGGGAGGGCGACGTCGTCGCCGGAGTGCGCGCGCACCGGGCCGCCGGGCAGGTGCTCATCGCCGGTGCGGTTGCTGGTCTCCTCCGCGGCCTCGGCGGCGCCCGCCAGCGCCGCCTGGATCTCGTCGAGCCGCTGCCGGGTGATCGCGCGCTTCGCTGCCGGGTCGTTTCCGTCGGGGATGCCGGAGCTCAGCCCGAGTTCGAGGCGCCCGTCGGCGAGCAGGTCGGTCGTCGCCGCGGCCTCGGCGAAGCGCAGCGGGTGCTCGAAGCCCACTGGGATGACCGCGGTCGCCAGCCGGATCCGTGTCGTGCGCTGCGCCACCGCGGCGAAGAACGGGAACGGGCTGGTGAGTGTCTGCACGCCGTGGTGCACGCGCACCCAGCCCGAATCGAAGCCGATCGACTCGGCGTGCTCGTACAGTTCGATTCCGTCGCGCAGCGACCGCGCGGCGTCCGCGTGCCTCGTGTAGTTGAGGAAGACGAGGAATCCGAGGTCGAAGCTCATAGCAGCGGCTCTCCTTGCGCGTCGACGGCGTTGCGTTCGCCGGCGCGCACCGCGATGGGCAGGTGGTTCTCGACGGGTGGGATCGGGCAGTTCCACGCCAGGCTGAACGAACACGGCAGCAGCGCAGCGTAGTTGAAGTCGAGGATGACGCGGCCGGGGCCGGCGGAGTCGAGCTCAAGGCTGCGGCCGGCCGAGTAGGTCTCGACCCCGTTCGTGGCATCCGCGAAGAGCACGAGCAGCGAATCCGGGCGCGCCCCGCGCGTCGCGGCGAGCCGGTACTCGGCGCCGTCGACCTCGAAGACGACCTCGGCGGTGACCGGGGTGTCGATCGGGCGCGGGTCGCGGTGGTGGGGGATGGCGACGGTGCGGCCGGGCGCGACGGTCTCGATGCGCCCCTCGATGCGCCAGGCGTCGTCGCAGGGGTACGCGGTGATGCCGGCGAAGCGGTTCGCCCATTCCGAGTGCGGGTTCCACACCTGGAGCGCGAACTTCGAGCGGTCGTAGCTGAAGACGATGCCCTCGGCACCGTCGGGGAAGGAGGCGACGGTCGGCCCATCGGCCTCGTCGTAGTGCAGGATCGCCGTGCCGTCGACGAGTGCGCCGCCGATGCGGATGCCGTCGGCCGCGGTCGCGTCGACGCGCACTCCGGCCTCGCCTGCCGGCAGTGGCGACCAGCGGCCGGGCGCGCCCGTCACGGTCTGGCCGGGCGCGGTGACCATGTCGCCCCAGAAGAACGACGCCGGTCCGCGGCTGGAGGCGGCGTTGCGGATGCGCGCCTCGCGGTGCGCATCGAGTCTGTCGAGTTCAGCGGTGGTGCTCATGTCTTCCATCGTGACGCGGGAGGTGCAAGTCCGAGGTGCTCGCGCAATGTTTCGCCTTCGTACTCGGTACGGAACAGCCCGCGCCGCTGCAGTTCGGGCACGACGAGGCTCGTGAAGTCCTCGAGCGTGCCGGGCAGATAGGGGAAGGACACGTTGAAGCCGTCGGCGGCGCCGGTGGTGAAGTACTCCTCGATGCGGTCGGCGACATCGTCGGCGGTGCCGATGACCGCGCCGTCGCCCTCTGCGACGAACGCCACGAGGCCGCCGACGGTGAGGCCGTCCTGCACCGCCTGCGCGTAGAGCTCGGCCTGGGCGCCCTGGCTCGCGTTCGTCGCGGGCAGTGGCGGCAGCGGGGAATCCGCCGGCAGCGAGGCGAGGTCGGCGCGCAGCCAGTACTCGACGTCGGCGAGGGCCACGCGCGGGTGCAGCAGCTCGCGCACCGCGGCGAACTTGTCCTCGGCCTCGGCGCGGGTGCGCCCGACGACCGTCGCGAGCTCGGGCAGCACGAGGATCTCATCGGGATTCCGCCCGAACCCGGCTGCTCTGGCCTTGATGGCCGCGTACTGCTCGCGCGACGGCTCGATCGCCTGTGCCCGAGTGAAGACGAGGTCGGCGATGCGGGCGGCGAGCGCCTGGCCGGCCCCGGACGAGCCGGCCTGGGCGATGATCGGACGGCCCTGCACCGGGCGGCGGATGTTGAGGGGGCCGGCGACGGTGAAGAACTCGCCTCGATGGTCGAGGCGGTGCCGGCGGGCGGTGTCGAGGTAGATGCCGGATGCCTTGTCCTCGACGAATCCGCCCTCCTCGACGCTGTCCCAGAGCCCCTCGACGACGTCGTAGAACTCCTCGGCGCGCCGGTAGCGGTCCGCGTGCAGCAGATGGCTGTCGAGGCCGTAGTTGCGCGCCTCGGCGTCGTTGAGCGACGTGACGACGTTCCAGCCCGCGCGGCCGTGCGAGATGTGATCGATCGCCGCGAAGACCCGGGCGGTGGTGTACGGCTCCGAATAGCTGGTCGATGCCGTCGCGACGAGGCCGATCCGGTTCGTCACGGCGGCGAGGGCGCCGAGCAGCACGGTCGGCTCGAGGGCGTCGTTGACGACGGCGACGCGCTCGAGGACGGCGTCGGGAGAATCCGGCACGCCGACGAGGTCGGGGAAGAAGACGGCGTCGAACTTCGCCGCCTCGAGGCGCTTCACCAGCCCGGCGATGAACTCGAAGTCCACGCCCGCGGCGCGCGGGGCCTCCGGATGCCGCCAGCCGGCCAGGTACTCCCCGGCCGGTTTGAGGAACCCGCCGAGGTGCAGCGTGCGCCCGGTCACGCGCCCACCTCGGCGGCGGCACGCTTCCAGCCGAGGACGGGGGCGACCTCGCGGGCGATGGTCTCGAGGCCGCGGATGGCCTCGTCGAAGGTCGTCCGGTGGGCCTGGGCGGCGAAGACGAGGTCGGTGGCGAGTTCGACGACGGGCTCGGCGCCGACGCTCGCGATGACGTCGTCGACGGTGCCGTGGTGGATGTTCATCGCCGCGAGCAGCTCCTCCGGGGCGGCGTCCTCGCCGACCCAGCCGGCGCGCTGGTAGTAGGACAGCGAGCTGTCGCGCACGCCCGGCCACAGCGAGTCGGCGACGGCCTCGGCAGAGGCGCCGAAGAAGGCCGAGTGCACGATCGCGAGGCGCGGCGCGATGCCCACCTCCGCCGCCGCCGCGAGATAGGCCTGGGCGAGCTCGAGCTGGACGGTCGCGGCAGGGCCGATGCCGATGAGCACGCCGTGGCCGTCGCGCGCCACCTGGGCTTCGCGCTCGACCGACCCCGGAGACTCCCAGATGCGTTCGAGCAGTGTCGGCGCCGGCGGCTGAAGCCGGGTCCCGGGTGCGAGCTCTTCGCCGGCGAGGGCGCGGCGCAGCACATCCGACGCGTTCGCGTAGAGCGCGCGCCGATCGTCGGCCGAGCGCCCGAACGCCGCGAACTGCTCGGGGTGCGGATTGCCGCTGCCGATGCCGAGCTCGAGGCGGCCGCTCGCGAGCGCGTCGAGGACCGCGGCGTCCTCCGCGACCCGCAGGGGCTCGTCGAGGGTGATCGTCACGACCGCCGTGCCGAGCCGGATGCGCGAGGTGCGCTGCGCCACCGCGGCGAGGAAGACGAGCGGCGACGGCAGTCGGCCCTCGTTCGTCGAGAGGTGGTGCTGCGCCACCCAGCCCGTCTCGAAGCCGAGCTCTTCCGCCGCCTGGAAGAGGTCGATGCCCCCGGCGTAGAGGTCGGCGGCGCTCTGCTCGCCGTGGAGGTGCGTCTGAAAACCGAGGCGGAAGGTCATGGGAATCCTCTTTCGAAATCAGCGCCGGCGGCGGCCGTCGAGGCGGGGCACCGCCGACAGTAGCGCGCGGGTGTACTCGTGCTCAGGAGCGATGAGGACCCGCTGCGACGGGCCGTCTTCGACGATCTCGCCGTCGTGCATGACGATGACGCGGCGGGCGAAGTGCTGCACCAGGCCGATGTCGTGCGAGACCAGGATCATCGAAAGGCCGAGGTCGCGGTGCAGCTCGCGGAGCAATTCGACAACCTGGGCGCGCACGGTGACGTCGAGGGCGCTGAGCGGCTCGTCGCCGATGAGCAGCTTCGGGCCGTGCACGATGGCCCGTGCGAGGGCGACGCGCTGGCGCTGGCCGCCGGAGAGCTCGTGCGGGTACCGCGTCGACAGCTCCGCGGCGAGCCCCACCCGTTCGAGCACCTCGGCGACCATGGCGCGGTGGTCGCCGTCGATGCCGAGCGCGCGCAGTGGCTCGATGACGCTGCGCCACACCGGCATGCGCGGGTCGAGCGAGGCATAGGGGTCCTGCAGCACGATGCCCGTCTCGCGGCGCAGCCAGCGCAGCGACGCGGCCGAGCCGGGCGCCACGCGGCGGCCCTCGAACTCGACCGATCCCGAGGTGGGGGAGTCGAGGGCGAGGATGAGCCGCACGAGCGTGGACTTGCCCGAGCCGGATTCCCCGATGATGGCGAGCGTGTCGCCGTCCGCCATCTCGAAGCTGACCCCTGCGAGCGCCCGCTTGACCTCGGCCGGGCCGAAGAGCGTGCGCCTCGGCAGCACATGGTCGCGGACGAGGCCGGTCACCGTCAGCAGTGTCATGACAGCCCGCCTTCGGCGGCGGGTTCCGCGCGACGATCCGCGGGATCGCCGCCTCCGAGTGGAATCCGCGCATCGAAGCTCGTGAGCCGCGCCGCGGCGACGAGCCCCGCGGTGACCTCGTGCTGAGGGTGGTCGAGGATGCCCGCGACGGTGCCGCGCTCGACTGCGCGGCCGTTCGCGAGCACGAGCACGGAATCGGCCACCTGGGCGAGCACGCCGAGGTCGTGGGTCACGAAGACGAGCGCGGTGCCGGATTCGCTGACGAGGTCGTTGAAGAGTTCGAGGATTCCGGCCTGGATCGTCACGTCGAGCGCGGTCGTCGGCTCGTCGGCGAGCAGCACGCTGGGCGAGGCGGCGAGGGCGATGCCGATGCCGACGCGCTGGCGCTGCCCGCCCGAGAGCTGGTGCGGGTAGCGCTCGACGATGCGGCTCGGATCGGGAAGCTTGACGAGCGAAGCGAGGCGCACCGCTTGGCGGGCGCGCTCGTCGTGGTCGCGCCGGCCGACGATGCCGTGCAGCAGCAGAGGCTCGACGAGCTGGTTGCCGATGGTGCGCATCGGGTTGAGCGCCGTCTGCGGGTCTTGGAAGACCGATCCGATCCGGCGGCCGCGGATGCGCGCGAGCTCCTTCTCGGCCAGGCCCAGCAGCTCGACCCCGTCGAGGCGGACGCTGCCGGTCCAGGTGGCGCGCTCGGGGAGCAATCCGGGGATCGCGAGCGTCGTCAGCGACTTGCCCGAGCCGGATTCCCCGATGATGCCGAACCGCTCGCCCGGCGCGACCGAGAATGACACCGCGTCGACGACGACGCGCTCGCCGAAGCGGATGGTGAGGTCGGAGATCTCCAGGCTCACGGGGTCGCCGCCTTTCGGCGGCGCCTGCTCGAGCGACGGTCCATCGGACCGTCGCTCCCGGCGAGCAGCCGGGGGTCCGTCGCCTCGCGCAGGGCATCCCCGAAGAGGTTGAACCCGAGCACGGTGAGGCCGATCGCGACGCCCGGCCACACCGCGGTCAGCGGGTAGAGGGTGATGTAGTTCTGCAGGTCGTGCAGCATGCGGCCCCACGAGGCGGTGCCCGGGTCGGCGCCGTAGCCGAGGAATGACAGGCCGGCCTCCGAGAGGATCGCCACCCCGGCGGCGAGAGACAGCTGCACGATGAACACCGGCGCGATGTTGGGGAAGATGTGGTCGACGAGGTTCCGCCACGGCCCGACCCCTGCGGCGCGCGCGGCGAGCACGTAGTCGGTGCGCGCCACCCGGCGGATCTCGCCGCGCGAGACTCGGGCGATGTTGACGCCGAATCCGATGCCGACGGCGATGACGACGTTGACGAGCGAGGGGCCGAGGACCGCGGTGAGCATGACGGCGATGAGCAGCACTGGGAACGCGATGAGGATGTCGACGATGACGGCGATAGTCTCGCGCAGCCATCGGCCGGTCAGCGCCCCGAGCGCGGCGAGGGCGATGCCGACGACGGTGGCGACGACGGAGGAGCCGGCGGCGACGAGCAGCGTGGTGCGCGAGCCGAGGAAGAGGTAGCTGAAGATGTCCTTGCCGACCGCGTCGGTGCCGAGGAGGTGCGCGAGGCTCGGGCCGAGCCAGGGGTGGAACGGGTCGGCGTAGAACGGGTCGACGGGCGTCCAGAAGCTCGAGACGACCGCGGAGGCCACCAGCAGGATGATGACGATCGAGCCGAAGATGCCGGCCGGTCGCCGCCGCAGTTCGCGCAGCCAGGCCGGGCCCTGAGTCCGTCGAGGGGTCATTCGAGGTCCCCGTCCGCCTGCCGCTCGCGCGGGTCGACGAGGCGGTGCACGACGTCGACGACGAAGCCGACGACGAGGATGAGCGCGGTGATGACGAGCAGCTCGCCCTGCACCTTGACGAGGTCGCGATTGCCGACATCGTCGACGAGCGCCTTGCCGAGGCCGGGCAGCTGGAACACCACCTCGACGAGCACGGCGCCGACGAGCAGCGCGGCGAGCTGGATGCCGAGCACCGACACCACCGAGAGGATGACGTTCGGCAGGCCGTGCGTCACGAGCGCGCGGGTCCGCGTCATGCCCTTCGCCGCCGCGGTGCGCACGAAGTCCTGGCTCATCGCCTCGAGCGCCGCGGAGCGCGTGAAGCGCAGCAGCACGGCGCCCTCGACGAGAGCGATGGACAGCGCCGGCAGGATGAGCGAGTCGAATGCGCGCCGCGGGTTCGCCCAGCCCGCATTGGGGAACCCCTGCACCGGCAGCCAGCGCAGGTACAGCCCGACGCCGACGGCGAGCAGCATTCCGATGAACACGATCGGGATCGCTGCGACCGCCTGGGCTGCGGCGGAGATGGCGAAGCCGCTGAAGCGCCGGTGGCGCACCGCCGACACGACGCCGAGGGGGATTCCGATGGCGAGGCCGAACACGAGCGACAGGCCTGCGAGGGGCAGGGTGACGGTGAGGGCCCGGCCGATGTCGTCGGCCACCGGCACGCCGGTGAGCAGCGACTGCCCGAGGTCGCCGTGGAGCAGTCCCGCCACCCAGTCGCCGAACTGGACCAGCACCGGCTGGTCCAGTCCGAGCGATCTGCGGATGTGGGCGATCTGCTCCGGTGTGGCCTGGGTTCCGCCGATCGTGAGGGCTACGTCACCCGGGAGCACCCGGAGGGTGAAGAAGATCAGGATCGCGGCGACCGCAAGCCCCACCAGGAGCAGCAGCGCCCGAGTGGCGAGAAAGCGGGTCACGAACTCACTGTCCGCCGAGGACCGAGATGTTCGCCAGGTTGAGCCGGTTGTTGGTGTTGTTCACCGGCAGGCCCTTGAGCGAGGTGCTCACCACGTTGAGCACGACGCCCTGGTACAGCCACTCCGCCGCGGCGTCGTTCGACACGATGGCGGCGGCCTGCGAGAGATACTTCGCCTCGTCGCCCTCGGTCGTCGACGCGAGTGCCTGGTGATACCGCGACTGCACCTGAGCGTTGTCGTAGTGGAAGTAGTACTTCGGGTTCGTCCACAGCGTGCCGAAGTCGTGCGACTCGACGTGGTCGACGATGCTCAGCTGGTAGTTGCCGGCGATGAACACCTGCGACAGCCAGGTGTTGAAGTCGACCTGCTTGACGGTGAGCTTGACGCCCACCGCGTTGAGCTCGCTGGTGAGGATGTCGGAGATCGTCGTGCCGTACGGAGTGGGGATCGTCAGCGTGAGCCTGGTCACTCCCGCCGCGGCGAACTTCGCCTTGGCGTCGGCCGCGTTGTAGGCGTCGACCGAGGTGAGGTCCTGGTATCCCGGGTCCCCGGTGGGGATCGGACCGCCGAGCGGGAGGCCGGCGCCGCCGACCGCCGCGATGATCGCCTTGGGGTCGATCGCCTCGCGGATGGCGGTGCGCACGTCCTTCTTGCTCAGCGTCGGGTCGGTGTTGTTGAAGCCCAGCGTCCACTTGTCGGTGGAGTCGCCCTGGACGATGGCGAGGTTCTGAGCGCCGGCGAACTTGGCCTTCTGGGTGGGGTCGACGGGCAGCAGCGCCTGGAGATCGCCCGAGAGGGCTGCGTTCGCCGCGGTCGCGGTGTCGGCGTAGTAGTGGAAGACGATCTCCTTCACCTGCGCCTTCGTGCCCCAGTAGTTGTCGTTGCGGTCGAGGGTGAGGCTGGTGTTGGCCTGGAAGCCGGCGACCGTGTACGGGCCGGTGCCGAGCGCGGTCGTCTTGAGGTCGTTCGTCGCGCCCTTCTCGAGCACGATGCCCGCGCGGCCGGCGAGCGCCCACAGCGTCTCGATGTTCGGCTTGTCGAGCTTGACCTCGACGGTGCCGACGTCGGGTGCGGTGACCGAGGCGACGTCCGCGAGACCGGACGCATCCACGTAGGTCGTCTTGTTCTTGGTGGCATCCTGCAGCGAGCTCACGACGTCGTCGGCGGTCAGCGCGTGGCCGTCGCTGAACGTCACGCCGGAGTTGAGCGTGAAATCGTAGGTGAGGCCGTCGGGGGAGATCGTGTAGCTCTTGGCGATGTCGCGGACGATCTTGCCGCTGTCGTCGAGGGTGACGAGGCCCTGGTACACGTTGTCGAGCAGCGCCTGGTTGAGGGCCGCGCCGGCGGTGGTGCGGATGTCGAGGTCGGTCGGGGCGAGGACGAGCCCGAGGTTCACGGTCGCGTCGGTGTTGACGGGGGTGGGGGTGGAGCCGCCGGTGCACGCGGCGAGCGTCACAGCCGAGACTGTGGCGAGACCCGCGGCGAGCAGTATCTTCGAGGTGCGCATTGCTGTGTTCTTCTTCTCTCTCAGACGGATGGATTGCGAATGGTGCGCGGTGGCGTGGGGGTGCTCAGCCGATAGTCTCCGCTGATTACGGTCGGACCGCTCGCGCGGCCGCGAAGCCGCGTTCGAGGTCTGCGATGAGGTCGTCGGCGTCTTCGATGCCGACCGACAGGCGGATGAGTCCCTCGCCGATGCCGGTGGCGGCGCGCTGCTCGGGGGTCTGCGAAGAGTTCGTCGTCGACGCCGGGTGGATGACGAGCGATCGCACGTCCCCGATGTTGGCGAGGTGGCTGAACAGCTTGACCCCTCCGATGAACGCCTTCCCGGCCTCAAGGCCGCCGACGAGGTTGAAGGAGAACACGCTGCCGGCGCCCTTGGGCAGGTACTTCGCGGCGAGCCCGGCCGACGGGTGCCCGGCGGCGAGCGGATGGTTGACGAGCTCGACCTGCGGGTGGCTCTCGAGGTAGCGCACGATCCGCTCGGTGTTGGCCACGTGCTGGCGCAGGCGCAGGCTCAGCGTCTCGATGCCCTGGATGAGCAGGAACGAGTTGAACGCCGAGAGGGTGGGGCCATAGTCGCGCAGCAGCAGCGAGCGCAGGCGCAGCAGGTAGCCGAGGCCCTGGCCGTGGAAGCGCTCCCAGTAGCCGATCTCACCGTGGCCGGGGTCGACGGAGTGCAGTCCCGGCCATTTGGCGGGCTCGGCTCCGAAGTCGAACGCGCCCGAGTCGACGACGACGCCGCCGAGCACCGTGCCGTGTCCGGTGAGGAACTTCGTCGTCGAATGCACGACGATGTCGGCGCCGAAGTCGATGGGGCGCAGCAGGTAGGGAGTGGCGAGCGTGTTGTCGATGATGAGCGGCACGCCGGCGTCGTCGTGTGCGACGCGGGCGACCGTCTCGATGTCGAGCACGCGGGCGAGCGGGTTGGCGATCGACTCGGCGAAGAAGGCCCTGGTGTTCGGGCGGATGGCGGCACGCCACGCCTCGGGGTCGTCGATGTCGGTGACGATGGTGTGCTCGATGCCGAGCTCGGGGAAGCGCTGCGTGACGAGGCTCGTCGTGCCGCCGTAGACCTGGCCGGAGAGCACGACGTGATCGCCGGCGCGCACGATGTTGAGCAGGGCGAGGGTGGTCGCGGCCTGGCCGCTGGCGACGGCGACAGCACCGACGCCGCCCTCGAGCGCGGCGATCCGGCGCTCGGCCGCTGCGGTCGTCGGGTTGCCGGTGCGCGAGTAGCTGTTGACGGTGAGATCCTCGAGGAGGAACGACGCAGCCGCCGTGTCGACGCTCTCGTAGACGTAGCTCGTCGTCGCGAAGATCGGCACCGCCCGCGCCCGGGTGGCGGGGTCGGGGAAGGCGCCCGCGTGCACCTGAAGGGTGTCGAAGGACCAGCCCGATTCGAGAGACTCGTCGCTCATCGGAATCGACGCTAGTCGGCCGATGAACGGCGTGCGAACCCGGCGTAACACAGAGTGCGCATGCGCATGACCCCATAATCTGAGGGCATGAGCGAACCCGAGCGGCTGGTGCCCCTGGCCGGCACGTACAACCTGCGCGATGTGGGCGGCTACCGGGCTGCGGGCGGCGGCACGACTCGCTGGGGGAAGCTGTACCGCTCCGACTCCCTCCATGCGCTGACGGATGCGGATGTTGCGGAGCTCGCGCGCCGCGGCGTCAAGCGCGTCATCGACCTCCGCAGCGACGATGAGGCCGACTTCTCACCTTCCCGTCTCGACGCGCTCGACGCCGAGATCATCCGCAATCCGCTGCTGTCCGGGCCGACGAGCGATTACATCGCCAGGGACGCCGCGCTCGCCGAACTCTACTCCGACATCGTCGAGCGCGAGGGGGACCGGCTCATCGCCGCGATCCGCCATATTGCGGGCTCCGGGGATGATCCCGTCATCGTGCACTGCACGGCGGGCAAGGACCGCACCGGCCTCGTCGTCGCGCTCGCGCTCGACCTCGTCGGCGTCGACCGCGCCGAGATCATCGCCGACTACGCCGAGACTGAGAAGAACCTGCCCGCGCCGCTGCTCGATCAGATCGTGGAGCGGCTGCGCGCGCGGCATGTGCTCGAGAACCCGGTGAATCTCGACGCGCTGGTGCGTCTCAGCCCCGCCGCCGAGCTCGAGCGGGTGTTCGCCTCGATCGAGGCGCAGTACGGCTCGACGCGCGAGTACGCGCTCGCGCACGGCCTCACCGACGCCGACGTCGACGGGCTCAGGCGAGCCCTGATAGAAACCCACTGATCGCCGCCGCCAGCCCCACCGGGTCCTGCTCCTGCACGTTGTGCCCGGTGGCGAGTTCGACGACGATCGCCCGCGGCACCTTCTCGCGGAACTCCTCGACGACCTCCGGGGCGAGGTACCCGGTCGCACCGCGCACCAGCAGCACGGGCACGTCCGCCTCGGTGAGCCCCGGCCACAGCAGGGTGAGGTCGCGCAGCCCTGCCGAGCCGAAGGTGCCGTCCTGAGGCGGGTTGCCGAAGTGGTGCTTCCAGATCACGCTCCCGTCGTCGCGCACGCGGGTGTTGAGCTCGACGCCGCGGGCGAGCGTGGCGCGGTCATCGCCGATGCCCGCTGCCAGCGCGCTCTCGACGATGGCCTCGCGGGACGGGAACACCTGCGGCCCGGTGAGGAAGTCGGACACCTGAGCGGCGTCGCCGAGGCGCAGGCCTGGCGAGACATCCACGATGACGAGCGCCGAGACGAGGTCGGGGCGGGTCGCGGCGAGCGCGATGGCACTGAGGCCGCCGAGGGAGTGGCCCACGATCGCCTGCGGCACGCCCGGGGCCACGGCATCGATGACGGCCGCCGCCGCCTCGGCGTTGACGGCGGGCGAATAGTCGAAGTCGTCGCGCCAGGCCGAGTCGCCGTGGCCGGGCAGGTCGAGCGCGATGGCGTCGCGGCCGAGCGCGAGCAACGTCGCGTCCCAGGTGTGCGCGTTGAGGGCAGCGCCGTGCAGCAGCGTCACGGCGGGGGCATCCCCCCACACGAGCGCGCTCACCTCGCCGGATGGCGTCTGCGTCGCCACTCGTCGCACGCTCGGCAGCGGTGCGGTGCGGCCGACCAGGGCGGCCTCGTCGGGAAGGAGGCGGAACTCATCGCTCATGCCTCGATCTTGCCGCGTTCGGGCGCCAGGAGAAGAGCGGCGAACGTCATAGTTCGCCCCAAACCGTGATAGGACGACTTCCATGACGATCCCTGCACTGGGCAAGATCGGCGTCTGGCGGAGCGGGCGCCTGCTCACCCCCGAGCTCGCCCAGCACCTCGAGCGCCTCGGATTCGGCGCCATCTGGATCGGCGGCTCGCCGTCCGCGAACCTCGAGTTCCCCGAGCAGCTCCTCGACGCCACCGAGCGCATCACGATCGCCACGGCGATCGTCAACATCTGGACGTCCGACCCGCTCGACCTCGCCGTCGCCTTCCACCGCGTCGATCAGAAGCACCCCGGCCGTTTCGTGCTGGGCATCGGCGCCGGCCATCCCGAGCAGCTCGGCGGTCGCAGCTACACGCCCTATCAGCGCATGGTCGACTACCTCGACTGGCTCGACCTCGAGCGGGTGCCGCTCGAACAGCGGGTGCTCGCCGCCCTCGGGCCGAGGATGCTGAAGCTCGCCGCCGAGCGCGCGGCCGGCGCGCACCCCTACCTCATGACCGCGGAGTTCGACGCGCGCGCGCGGACGATCCTCGACGAGGCGCGCGGCGAGGGGGAGCGGGCGGCCCTGCTCGTGCCCGAGCAGCGGGTCGTGCTGCGTCAGGACGCCGAGGAAGCGCGGCGGATCGCGCACCCGCACATCGAGCGCTATCTCGCGCTCGCGAACTACACGAAGAACCTCCGCGAGCTCGGCTTCACCGACCAGGACCTCACTGCGCCCGGCAGCGACCACCTCATCGACGAGCTCGTCGTCTACGGGCAGGACGAGGACATCCAGGCGGGCATCCAGGCGCACTTCGACGCGGGCGCCGACCACGTCGCCGTGCAGCTGCTCACCGGGCACGACGATCTCGTCGACATCTCCTTCACGCGCCTCGCCCACATCCTCATGACCACCGCCGAGGAATCGTGAGCTACCAGGCCGCCCCGGACCGCTATGAGGAGCTGCCTTACCGCCGCACCGGCCGCAGCGGCCTGCTGCTGCCGGCCGTGTCGCTCGGGCTCTGGCAGAACTTCGGCGACATCACGCCGCTCGACACCCAGCGCGCCATCCTGCGCCGAGCCTTCGACCTCGGCGTCACGCACTTCGACCTCGCCAACAACTACGGCCCGCCGTACGGCAGCGCCGAGATCAACTTCGGGCGGGTGTTCGCCGAGGATCTCCATCCCTACCGTGACGAGCTCGTCATCTCGACGAAGGCCGGTTATGACATGTGGCCCGGCCCGTACGGCGACTTCGGCTCGCGGAAGTACCTCCTCGCCAGCCTCGACCAGAGCCTGACCCGCATGGGCCTCGACTACGTCGACATCTTCTACTCGCACCGCGCCGACCCCGACACACCGCTGGAGGAGACCATGGGCGCGCTGCACCAGGCCGTCGTCAGCGGCAAAGCGCTCTACGCGGGCATCTCCAGCTACTCGCCCGAGCGCACCCGCGAGGCGAGCCGCATCCTGCGCGAGATGGGCACACCCGTCCTCATCCACCAGCCGTCCTACTCGCTCTTCAACCGCTGGATCGAGGGCGGATTGCTCGATGCGGCCTCCGAGCTCGGCATCGGCGTCATCGCCTTCTCGCCGCTCGCCCAGGGCCTCCTCACCGACCGCTACCTCGGCGGCATCCCCGCGGACTCGCGCGCCGGACGCGGCTCGTCGTCGTGGTCGAGCGGATTCCTTGCTGACGACGTCCTTGCCAAGGTGCGGGGTCTGAACGACATCGCCGCCGCGCGCGGCCAGAGTCTGGCCCAGCTCGCGATCTCGTGGGTGCTGCGCGATGCGCGCGTCACCTCCGCGCTCGTCGGTGCCTCGAGCGTGGCGCAGCTCGAGGCCAATCTCGCCGCCGCAGGCAGGCTCGACTTCGCGCCGGGCGAGCTCGCGGCGATCGATCGGTTCGCCGTCGACGCCGGCATCAACCTCTGGGCTCGCTCCAGCACGATTGTGTAGCCGAGGCGCCGGTAGCGAGTGCGGGCCTCGCCCGCCTGCGCGCGGGCCTGCTTCGCGGCCGCCTTCGGCGGTGCGGATCCCGCCCGACGATCTACCGGATCGTCGCCTCCAGCGACGAGATCCGTGCACGCGCCCGGCCACGCCTGCGCGGCCGCGCTCCCTACCGGCGAAGCGGACTCGTGATCGCAGCCGTCACTCGGACGAGGTCGGCGGGGGAGAGCTCGATGTCTACGCCGCGGCGGCCGCCGGAGACGAGGATCGTCTCGTGCTCGAGCGCGGAGTCGTCGAGCACGGTCGGCAGAGCGGTCTTCTGGCCGATGGGGCTGATGCCGCCGACGATGTAGCCGCTCTTGCGCTCGGCGTCCCTCGGGTCGGCCATCGTGGCGCGCTTGCCGCCGACCGCGGCGGCGAGCGCCTTGAGGTCGAGCATCGCGTCGACGGGCACGATGCCGAGGACGAATCCGACATCCGTCGACGCCATCAGCGTCTTGAAGACACGGCCCGGCTCGACTCCGAGCACCCGGGCGGCTTCGGCGCCGAAGTCGCTCGCGGCCGGGTCGTGCTCGTAGCCGCGCACGGCGAACGCGACCCCGGCCCGCGCGAGCGCGACGATGGCCAGGGTCGGTGCTGCGCCGCTCTTCTTCGCCACAGCTCACAGTCAACCAAACGCGTAGGCTCGGGAGGGTGATCGACCTCCCTCCCGGCCCGCCGCCGAACCTGCACCGCGGCCCGGGTGACGGCTGGGTCATGGGCCCCGACGGGCAGCGGTTCTGGGGCAAGTTCGGCGCGGCCGGGCTGCTGCTCGTGCACCCCGAATCGGGGGTCCTGTTGCAGCACCGCGTCGCGTGGTCGCATTTCGGCGGGACGTGGGGGATTCCGGGCGGCGCACGCCAGCCCGAGGAATCCGCCGCCGCCGGCGCCGTCCGCGAGGCGGTCGAGGAGGCCGGCGTGCCGGCCGAGCTCGTGCGCGTCGACTTCGAGTCCGTGCTCGATCTCGGCTGGTGGAGCTACACGACGGTCGTCGGCCACGTCGCCGACCACTTCGAGCCCGCCGTCACCGACGCCGAATCCCTCGAAGTCCGCTGGGTGTCTATCGCCGAGGTCGATTCGCTGGAACTGCATCCAGGCTTCGCGGATGCCTGGCCCCGTCTTCGCCCCAGCGTCGAGGAGATCAGCCGGCGGTTGGCCGGATCGGCCTAGGCCCGCGCACGGGCGGGAATCTCAGCCGGCTCCGCGAGCCGCAACGCGCCCTTCCACCGCACGAGCGCGCGGACCTGGCGCGAGGGGTCGTCCGCGAGGACCGCCATCGTGTCGTCGGGGACGAGGTAGTTCACCGCGAGGAATGACCGCACCTGCTCGGACTCGTCGTGGGCGAGCGAGCGCAGCACATGGCATGGGGTCGCCTCGTTGCGGGCGACGCAGCCGCGCACGCCCGCGTCGGGATCCGCGGCGAGGGCTGCGAACACGTCGGCCGGCGTGTTGCAGCTTGCCGCCGCCGCCTCGCGGATCTTGGGGTTCGGGTCCGCGGCGAGCAGGCGCAGCCGGTTGAGCTTCGATTCCGTCACCGGAGGAGCGGGATGCAGCGCCGCGACCTCGGCCGGCGTGAGTTGCGACGGCGCAAACCGGCGCATCGCCTCGCGCTGGGCGGGCGTGTTGAACCGGATGCAGGACATGGCGCCAGGCTAACTCCGCCCGCTGTCGTCGGCGGCCTCGACGCGCGTTGCGCGCTTGGGGAACCAGGGCACGAGCGGCCAGATCCGCGCCTGGTACTCGGCGTATTCCGGGTACTTGGCGAGCGACAACTCCTCGGTGAAGCGCGTGGAGCCGAGGAAGAGCACGGTGAGGAGGGCCGCGCCTGCGACCGTCCACTGCCAGAGCGAGCCGGCGGCGACGCATCCGAAGAAGAACAGCAGCCACCACTGCGCCTGCTCGGCGAAGTAGTTGGGATGCCGCGAGACGCTGAACAACCCGGTGGTGACGAAGCGCTCCGCGGGCTCTCGCCCTGCCGCGATCTCCGCCTTCTTCCGATTCTGGAAGTTCCACTGCTGCTGGTCGGCGGCGGTCTCGACGACGAGCGCCGCGAGGAATGCGGCGGCGAGCAGGACATCCCAGGGCGTCAGCGGCGAGCCCGCCTGATAGGCGGTGAACGCCGGCAGCGCGATGAGGAGCAGCAGGATGTTCTGGTAGATGACGATGAAGAAGAGGTTGAACACCGCGAAGGCGCCGCGCGACATCCGCGCGCGCAGCACCGCCCAGCGGTAGTCCTCGCCGCCCGCCCGGTAGCCGCCCTTGCGCGCGAAGTTGAAGGTGAGCCGTGCCCCCCACAGCGTCACGAGCGCGGCCATGAGGTCGAGGCGGGTGTCGGCGAGTCCGGCGAAGCCGGCGAATACCCAGACATAGGCCACGGGCACGATCGACCAGAGCCGGTCGACCCAGGAGTGCTCGCCGGTGACGAGCGAGAGCACCCAGGTGAGGGCGCAGACTCCGAGCAGGATCCAGAGATCGGCTATGAGCGGGGCCATGCCTATGAGCATAGGCAGCGGCGAGGTCATCGGAGCCTCTTCGGGCCTCTTGCCTTTCCTATACTCTGGGTGACACGAGAGGGGATGGCGTGTCCGACGAGCAGCCGCTGCGCGAGCCTGCGCACAGCAACGAAGCGACGACAGCGCGCTTCGGCGACGACTTCCGCGACGCCCTGAACGTCGACGGCAGCGGCATCACCGCCGATGAGCTCGGCGCGATCAACTCGCTTCCCTTCGGCAGCGCACTGCTCATCGTGCGCCGCGGCCCGAACACCGGTGCGCGCTTTCTCCTCGACCATGATGTGACGGCCGCCGGCCGCCACCCCGACGCCGACATCTTTCTCGACGACGTGACGGTTTCGCGCCGCCACGCCGAGTTCGACCGCGTCGGGGCGAGCACGTTCGAGGTGCACGACCTCGGCTCGCTCAACGGCACCTACTACGACGGGGTGCGCGTCGAGTCCGCGGTCCTCGCCGATGGCGCCGAGGTGCAGATCGGCAAGTACCGCTTCACGTTCTACGCCTCGCGGGCCAAGGCGAACTAGTGGCCCGCGTGACCGGGCAGGCGCGGCCTGCGCAATCGCTGTTGAGCATCGGGCAGGTGCTCGCGAAGCTCACCCCGGAGTTCGCCGACCTCAGCCCCTCGAAGCTGCGCTTCCTCGAGGAGCAGGGCCTCGTCTCGCCGTCGCGGACCCCGAGCGGCTACCGCAAGTACGCCCCGGGCGATCTCGAGCGCCTGCGCCTCATCCTCACGATGCAGCGCGACCGTTACCTCCCGCTCAAGGTCATCGGCGACTACCTCGCCGACCTCGACCGCGGGCTCAGCCCGCTCCTACCGGGGCAGGCCGGGCCGAGCGTTCCCGGCATCCTGGCGACCGGCCGCCGCTTCACCCGTGAGGACCTGGTGCGCGAGGCGGGCGCGACTCCGCAGCTGCTCTCTGATGCCGTGACGGCATTGCTCATCCCGGCCGCCGACGTTTTCGGCGAGGACGCGCTCCACGTGCTCGCCTCGCTCGTCGACCTGCAGAGCCGCGGCATCGAGCCGAGGCATCTGCGGGCGCTGCGCGCCGCCGTCGAGCGGGAGGCGGGCCTCATCGAGAGCGCCGTCGCGCCGCTGGTCCGTCGGCGCGACGCCGCGAGCCGTGCCAAGGCCGCAGAGGCGGCGCACGACATCGCTCGCTCGCTCGACGTGGTGCGATCGCAGTTGCTGCGCGCCGCGGTCGAGCGACTCGCCTGAGGACGGAATCCATAACTCTCAGGCTGAGCTTGAGAGTTCGACACGCCGAGAGATCGGATTCGAGCCCATTTCGTTGAGAGGGCCTGCGGCGACGGATAGCCTTAGGGCACACCCGGCGCCGATAGCGATCCCGAGAGGTCACACAGTGAGCGAAGTCAGCAGCACGGGCGGAGAAGACCGCCTCGACCTGCAGTACCTGTTCACCGACGGTCTGCCCGAAATGGACGACCAGGTCGGCTACAAGGGTGCCGTCGCCGCGCGAGCCGTCGGCATCTCGTACCGGCAGCTGGACTACTGGGCGCGCACCGCGCTCGTCGAGCCGACCGTCCGCGCCGCCGCGGGCTCGGGGTCGCAGCGCCTCTATGGCTTCCGCGACGTCGTCGTCCTCAAGCTCGTCAAGCGACTCCTCGACACCGGCATCTCGCTGCAGCAGATCCGCATCGCCGTCGACCAGCTCCGCCTCGCCGGCGTCACCGACCTCGCCGAGACGACCCTCATGAGCGACGGCGCGAGCGTCTACCTCTGCACTTCGAACGCCGAGGTCATCGACCTCCTCAATCAGGGCCAGGGCGTGTTCGGCATCGCCATCGGCCGCGTCCTGCGCGAGGTCGAAGCGAGCCTCGTCGACATCGACGCCTCGCTCGACCCCGAGGACGAACTCGCCGCGCGCCGCGCCGCGCGCAAAGCGGCCGGCTGAGCCGAACCGCCGCAGTCGGGCGCGATGGAAACCTACGCTTGCGCGTCCGCGCCGATCTTCGCGATGCGGATGACGCGGTCGAGGAGCTGGTCGAAGTTGTGCGCCATCTCCTGGGCACTCTCGCCCGGCCAGATGTGCAGCGGTTTCGCGGCGCCCTGCGCCTGCTGCAGCGAGGTGCGCTCCGGCAGCTGCGGTGCGAGCACGAGCGGGCCGAACATGTCGCGCAGCTCCTTGATGCGGAACTGGTGCTCGAGCGACTGAGAGCGCACCCGGTTGACGATGATGCCGAGAGGCTGCAGGCGCGGCACGAGCCCGCGCCGGATCTCCTCGATGGCGCGTAGCGCCCGGTCGGCGGCCGCGACCGAGAAGAGGCCTGGCTCGGTGACGACGGCGACCCGGTCGGATGCCGCCCACGCGGTGCGGGTGAGCGCGTTGAGCGACGGGGCGCAGTCGATGAGCACGAGGTCGTAGTCGTTCTCCAGCAGCACGAGCGCGTCCTCGAGCTTCCAGATGTCACGCACCGAGGGGTGCGGGCCGTCGAAGTTGATGGCCGACGGGCTGCCGATCATGACATCGACGGTGCCGGGCCGCCCCCGCGTCCAGCCGCTCGGTGCGATCGCGGCGCGCACGATCTTCTCCTTCGGGGAGGCGAGCACGTCGGCGACGTTGAGGTGGCCTGCGATCTGGATGTCCATGCCCGTTGAGACGTCCGACTGGGGGTCGAGATCGACGACGAGGACCCGCAGCCCGCGCGCGAAGGCGGCCGAGGCGAGGCCCAGCGTCACGGTCGTTTTGCCGACCCCGCCCTTCAAAGAGCTGACGCTGAGAACATGCACGCAACGAACTTACCCGCGCCTCTTCGCAGGAACCTAAACATCGCCTGGGCGCTAGAGTGCATGGGTGGCAGACACGACCAGCAAGCGCCCCGTGGACTCCTCGGCCGCGCCGACGCGCACGTCGTCACCGGCGTCGCCGGCTGCAGCCGAGGACACCGATCTGAGCCCGGCCGAGGTGGGCGGCGCCGTCTCCGAACCCGACGAGACGGCGGGCGACGAGGTCGTCGCCGACCTCGAAGCGGACCTCGACGTCGACGAGGTCCAGGTCGTCGTCGACCTCCCCGAGGCGCAGCACGAGGCCCCGGAGGACGAGAAGGCCGTCGCGATCGACGACATCCCGGTCGACCCGGGCGAGGTCGTCGCACCGTCGACGCGCTCGGTGACCGTCGTCACCGCGGTCGCCCCCACGTCGGGTCCGACGCCGGTCGAGATCCCCGCGACGGTCGTCGCGACCCCGATCACGGGGCCGACTCCGCTCGCGGCGAACAGCACCGGTCCGCAGCCCGCTTTCAGCACCTCGCGTCGCGACCGCCTCCGCGGCGAGATCTCCGATCAGCCGGAACCGGCCACGATGCTCACCGCCGACCGCATCCTCGACGGCCGCTACCAGAAGAAGAACGAGCCCACCGGCTGGTGGCGCCGCGCGGTCTGGTACCTCACGCTGAAGAACGTCAACCTCGGGGATTCCCCGGCCGAGCGCCACCGCAAGGAGCTCGACCACCGCATCCGCAAGACCTTCGATGGCACGACGCGGTTCGTCCCGATCCTCACCCGCAAGGGCGGCGTCGGCAAGACGACGGTGACGACGCTGCTCGGCATGGCCCTCGCGGACGTGCGCGACGACCGCATCATCGCGATCGATGCCAACCCCGACCGCGGCACGCTGCTCGAGCGCGTGCCGCGCTACACGCGCTTCACGGTGCGCGACGTCGTCGACCGGGCGCCCGGCATCGGCAGCTACACCGACTTCTCGGCGTACGTCTCGCGCGACGAGACCCGCCTCGACGTACTGGCCTCCGACACCGACCCCAACCTCTCCGAGGCGTTCAACGAGAACGACTACAACGTCGTCGCCGACCTCGTGTCGAAGTACTACTCGATCGCCCTCACTGACTGCGGCACCGGCATCGTGCACTCGGTGATGCGGGCGACGCTGCGCCGTGCCGACTCGATCGTCATCGTCTCCGGCGGCTCCGTCGACGAGGCGCGGCTCGCGAGCGAGACGCTCACCTGGCTCGACGCGAACGGCTACGCCGACCTCGTGCGCAACGCGATCGTCGCGATCAACACCGCGACCCACGGCACCAATCTCGTCAAACTCGACGAGATCGAATCGCATTTCCGCTCGCGGGTGCGCGACATCGTGCGGATTCCGTACGACCCGGTGCTCGCCGCCGGCTCCGTTGTTCCCTATCAGCACCTCAGGGCCATCACCAAGGAGGCGGCGCGCCAGCTTGCTGCGCTCGTCGTCGAGGGCCTGCCCGCGACGCGCGAGAAGGCCGTGCCGGCTGCTGTCGACGCGCTGGCCGAGGCGCCCGTCGAGGCCTGAGAGGGTGGCTGTCCGTGCTCTGCGCCTCTTCGGCGACCCTGTGCTGAGGACCGTCTCGGCGCCGATCGAGGTCCTCGACGCCGGCATCCGCTCTCTCGTCGACGATCTCGTCGACACGACGACGCCGCCCGGCCGGGCTGGAGTCGCCGCCCCGCAGATCGGCGTGAATCTGCGCGCCTTCAGCTACAACGTCGACGGCGCGGTGGGTTACCTCCTCAATCCGCGCATCGTCGAACTCGGCGGTGAGCCCGAACTCGTCGGCGAGGGCTGCCTGTCGCTGCCAGGGCTGTGGTTCGAGACGCCGCGCCACCCCTATGCGAAAGCGCTCGGCGTCGACCTCGACGGGAACGAGGTCGAGCTCTCCGGCGAGGGCGTCTTCGCGCAGATGCTGCAGCACGAGGTCGACCACCTCGACGGCCACGTCTATCTCGACCGCCTCGACAAGCCGACCCGCCGCGAGGCGATGAAGGCCGTCCGCGAATCGAGCTGGTTCTAGTTCTGCTGCTGCTCCCTTCTTTCCTTCCGTTTATAGATATATAGAGACCAGTAGTTCGACCCTTCGGGTCAGGTCGGGTGCACTTCTGTCGCACAGGGCAGGAACCCGGCCATGTCCTCCGGCCCGACGCCAGAAGTGCGATGACCGCAGTCGCCCTGCGGAATGCATCCCCGATTAGGCTGGATCCTCGTGGCAATCATCGATCCGGTCATCCCCGCTGATCCCTTCACGCTGGCGGGCCTCGACCACTGGCGCACGCTGCCCATCAAGCAGCAGCCGGTCTGGCCCGACGCGGAGGCTGCGCGCGCCGCCTCCGCCGAGCTCGCCACCTATCCTCCGCTCGTCTTCGCGGGCGAGGTCGACCAGCTGCGCGAGCGGCTCGCCAAGGCGGCGGAGGGCAAGGCCTTCCTGCTGCAGGGCGGCGACTGCGCCGAGACCTTCGCGGGCGCGACCGCCGACCAGATCCGCAACCGCGTCAAGACGGTGCTGCAGATGGCGGTCGTGCTCACCTACGGCGCCTCGGTGCCCGTCATCAAGATGGGCCGCATGGCGGGGCAGTTCGCGAAGCCGCGCTCGAGCGACACCGAGACCCGCGGGGATGTCACCCTGCCCGCCTACCGCGGCGACATCGTCAACGGCTACGACTTCACCCCCGAGTCGCGCCAGGCCGACCCTGCTCGTCTTCTCAAGGGCTACCACACCGCCGCTTCGACCCTCAACCTCATCCGCGCGTTCACGCAGGGCGGCTTCGCCGACCTGCGCGAGGTGCATTCCTGGAACCGGGGCTTCACCGACAACCCGCTGAACCAGCGTTACGAGGGCCTCGCGCATGACATCGACAAGGCCATCCGTTTCATGGAGGCCGCCGGTGCGAACTTCGACGAGATCAAGGCGGTGGAGTTCTATGCGAGCCATGAGGCGCTGCTCATGGACTACGAGCGCCCGCTGACCCGTATCGACTCGCGCACCGGACTGCCGTACGACGTGTCGGCGCACTTCGTGTGGATCGGCGAGCGGACCCGCGACATCGACGGCGCGCACGTCGACTTCCTCTCGCGCGTGCGCAACCCGATCGGCGTCAAGCTCGGCCCCGCGACGACCGCGGACGACATGTTCCGCCTCATCGACAAGCTCGACCCTGCGCGCGAGCCGGGCCGCCTGACCTTCATCACCCGCATGGGCGCCGGAAAGATCCGCGACGTGCTGCCGGGACTGCTCGAGGCCGCCAAGTCTCACGGCGAGACGCCGTTGTGGGTGACGGACCCGATGCACGGCAACGGCCTCACGACGCCCACCGGGTACAAGACGCGCCGCTTCGACGACGTCGTCGACGAGGTGAAGGGATTCTTCGAGTCGCACCGCGCGGTGGGGACGCACGCCGGCGGCATCCACGTCGAGCTCACCGGGGATGACGTGACCGAGTGCCTCGGCGGCTCCGAGATGATCGACGAGGCGACGCTGGCGACGCGCTACGAGTCGCTCTGCGATCCGCGCCTCAACCACATGCAGTCGCTCGAACTGGCGTTCCTCGTCGCGGAGGAGCTCGGCCGGTAGACCGTCACCCCCCGGCGAATGTGCCGGAGATGGTCAGTGCGATGGTGCTGCCCTTCTTGAGTTGCTGCGTCGAGTCGGGGCTCTGGTAGGTCACCTGAAAGTACTTCTCGTTGCCGGTCACCGGGACGAAGCCGAGGCGCGACGGGTACTGGGGGACGAAGCCATCCGACTCGATGTCGTTGATCGCCTTGTTGAGCTTCTCGCCGACGACATTGGGCACCGGGAAGAGCTGGGCGCCCTTCGAGATGGTGAGCAGCATCGTGTCGCCGGGGCGGACGACCCCGCTGCCCTGCTCTGGGGCAGCGCTGATGACGCTGCCATTCGGAACGTTGTTGTCGTACTGCTGCGTCGAGTGCGGCGAGACCTGCAGCTGCACCGCGGTGAGCTGTGCCTCGGCCTCGCTGAGCGGGAGACCGGCCACGTTCGGGATCGGGCCGGCCGACACCACGAGGTCGACGGTCGCGCCCTGGACGGTCCTGCCGCCCTGCGAGACGTCCGTCGCGATGCCGTCGACGGTCGCCGCGATCACGGCGCCCTTGGCGACGCCGGCAGTGAACCGGGTGTCGATCGCGCTGCCGACGACCGCGCCCTGACCGGTGATCGCGGCCGTCGCCTTGGCCAGAGAAAGATTGGCGAGGACGGGCAGTGTGATGGGCTTCGGCCCTTGCGAGACGACGATCGTGACGATGTCGCCCTTGTGCAGCGGCGTGCCGGAGTCGGGCAGGGAGTTGATGACGAGTCCGGACTTCGTGTTGAGGCTGTTCGACTTGGATTGCGTGACGACGAACCCCTCGCCGACGAGCTTGGCGGAGGCGCTCTGCGCCGACAGGCCGGCCACCGGCGGCACCGCGATGAGCGCGCCCGGTCCGCTGCCGAACCACCAGCCGGTCGCGCCCGCGACGATGGCGAGCACTGCGACCGCGGAGAACAGCCACCAGCCCCGGCTGCGGCGGCCGCGGCTCACCGTGGCGAGCCGACCGACGGCGTCCGCGGCGGACGCCTCGGCGCGCACCTGCGCTGCCGGCCCGGTCAGCGATGAGGCCCGCGCGCCGATGAACTGGGTCGCCGCCGTCTGCGCGTGCGGCAGCTCGGCCGGGTCGAGGACCCTGGTCGTGTCGTCGACGCCGTGTGCTGCGCTGATCTGGACCGCACCGTTCCCCATGCCGGCGCTGCGCGTCGCCCGCTCGACGTCGAGCAGGGCATCCAGCATCTCGCCCGCGTCCTTCGGCCGCTCCTCGGGATTGTGCGCCGTCGCCCACAGGACGAGCGAGTCGAGCTGCGGCGGCACGAGCGGGTTCTTGCGGCTGGGCCGGGGCACGGCGTCGTTGGCGTGCTGGTAGGCGATCTGCATCGGCTGCTCGCCCTGGAACGGCTGCTCGCCCGCGAGCATCTCGTACATCATGATGCCGATGGCATAGATGTCGCTGCGGGTGTCGGCGACGCCGCGGGTGACGAGCTCGGGGGAGAGGTAGGCGATCGTGCCGAGCAGCGCCTGGCCGGTGCCGGTGGCCTTGCTTGCGGCGCGTGCGAGGCCGAAGTCGCCGAGCTTGATGCGCCCGTCGTCGGCGAGCAGCACGTTCTCGGGCTTGAGGTCGCGGTGCACGATGCCGGCACGGTGCGCGGCGGCGAGGCCGGCGAGCACCGACTCCATGATGTCCATGGTCTGCTCGGGGGTGAGCTTGCCGTAGTCGCGTAGCAGGTCGCGCAGCGTGATGCCGGGGAGGTACTCCATGACGAGGTACGCCGTGTCGGCGTCCTGCCCCTGGTCGAAGACATTGACGACATTGGGGTGCGCCAGGCGCGCGGCCGAGCGGGCCTCCTGGATGAAGCGGTTCTTGAAGCTCGTGTCGTCAGCGAGGTGCGAGTGCATCACCTTGACGGCGACGCGGCGTTCGAGGCGCAGGTCGGTCGCGAGGTAGACCGTCGCCATGCCGCCGCGGGCGATCCGCGAGCGCACCTGGTACCGGCCGTCGATCAGACGACCGATCAACGGGTCCGTCTGGCTCGTGGAGGTCACCCGACGAGTCTATGAAGCGCCCTGGGACGGCACCCGGAGCGAAACGGCCGCCGTTCTGGCACTGTTATTAAAGTGGCGACATCGAAGGAATCCCAACCCGGTCGCGTCTGGCTCACCGTCCCGGACCTCGTGGAGCGCCTCGGCGTGAGCCCCGGCCGCATCCGGCGCCTCCTCGAGGACCGGCATCTGCTCGCGGCGAAGCTCGACGGCGTGCTGCGGATCCCCGAGGATTTCCTCGAGCCGTCCGGCACCGAGCCGCTGCGCGACCTGCGCGGCACCCTCATCGTCCTCGGCGACGCCGGATTCAGCGACGACGAGGCGATGGACTGGCTGCTCTCCCTCGAGGAGAGCCTCGGCACCGCCCCCATCGACGCGCTGCGCTCGGGCCGCAAGGCCGAGGTCAGGCGGGTGGCCCAGGCCCTCGCATAGCGTCCGGTTGCCTTGCATCTGACGTGACGGTGCAGGGTCGCGTGACGTGTCGCCGACCTCGGTTCAGGTCGGCTCCGAGCGGATTGTCCAGGCGACTGCGCACTGATCCGAAGCGGGCGTCAGGTCCTCCGGACTGCGTTCGGCGCGGAGGGCGAGCGACGACGGTGCCGCGAGGCTCAGGACGCGCGGTCGGTCACCGAGCGGGCGAGCGCGCGCAGCGCACTGATCGCATCGGGCGCGAGGGATGCCTCGTCGAGCGCCGTATTCGCGCGCAGCACGTTGCGGTCGATGATCCGCTCGAGGTCCTCGACGGCACCGGAGTCCCGCATCGCCGACTGCAGCATGAGGATCTGCTCGGGGCTGAGGCCGGGGTCGCCGAGAAGCTCGTCGATGGTGCGACGGACCCCCGCAGGCACCTTCGTCCGGGTGAGCGCGACGAGCACGGTGCGCTTGCCCTCGCGCAGATCGTCGCCACTGGGCTTGCCGGTGATCGCGGTGTCGCCGAACACCCCGAGCAGGTCGTCCCGCAGCTGGAACGCGATACCCAGCGGCAGGCCGTAGGCCTTCAGCGTCGCGAGCTGGGTCTCATCGGCGCCGGCGATCGCGGCTCCCAGCAGCAGCGGCTGCTCGATGGAGTACTTCGCCGACTTGAAGACGATGACCCGCTCGGCGGAGGCCAGCACCTCCTTCTCGCTCCGCTCGACCCAGGCGCTCTCCTCCAGCACGTCAAGGTACTGCCCGGCAGTGACATCGGTGCGCATCTCGGTGAAGACGGCGCGCGCTGCGCGGGCCCGGGCGGGGGAATCCAGCAGCGCGAGGGATTCGTCGAGCAGTTCGTCGCTCCAGCCGAGCAGCAGATCGCCGAGCAGGATGGCCGCGGCGCGGCCGAATGCGGTGCCATCGCCCGTCCACCGCTTGTCATAGTGGAGACCCGCGAAGCGGACCTGCGCACTCGGGGCTCCCCGGCGGGTATCGGAGGAGTCGATGACGTCGTCGTGCACGAGGGCGGCCGCGTGGAACACCTCGAGGGCGGCCGCGGCGCCGAGGGCGGCCTCGGACTCGGCTTCCGTCTGCGCCGCAGACGAGTAGGCGGCGACGCCCCGCCAGCCCCAGTGGCAGAACTGCGCCCGAAATCTTTTGCCACCGCTGAGAAACTGCCGCGAGTACGTCAGGAGCGTGGCCACGTCAGGCCCGATCCGACCCACAATGGAGTCGCGGTCGGCGAAGAACCGGTCCAGGCGGGCCTGGACGGATTCGGCCAGGCGAGTGCTTTCGGACACGCGCCTAGCCTAGCGGCGCCGGGCGCGGGTACACTAAGCGCACAGTGCCGGTCAACAGAGGTCAGATCTCCTGCTGGACGGCCCAGACCGCCAGTCGAGAGGAGGCTGCGATGCCGCTTTCGGAGCACGAGCAGCGCCTCCTCGATGAGATGGAGCGCCAGCTCTACCAGAACGACGCCGACTTCGTTTCGGCGGTCGGCAGGCCTCGTCGTCGGCGTTCCACGTATCGCACCGTTGTCCTCGGGGTGCTCCTGCTCGTCGTCGGCGTCGGCGCCCTGCTCGTCGGCGTGATCTCCAAGTTCTCCATCGTGGGCATCGTCGGCTTCGTGCTCATGTTCGCGGGGGCCGTCGTCGCGCTCACCCCGAAGCGCAAGAGTTCCCAGACCCCGCCCGACGACCGCATCTAGACCCACTTCGCTCCACCCCACGGGCTGATCCGAACGGATCGGCCCCTTTTTTGTGCCCGCGCGGTCGCGAGAGAGCCGAACCGACTCCATTTCCCTCCACCGGTGATACCCCCGTAATGTCAGGGGCCTACTCCTCGTGTTGTCCGAAATTGGCCCGAGAATCCGGGATCTGTGGATGAAAGTGGGGTAATGTGGGAGCAACGTCAGTGGAGTGCGTGTGGAGAGGAGGTCGGCCCCGTGTTTCTCGGCAGCTACGCCCCGAAGCTCGATGAGAAGGGGCGCGTGATCCTTCCCGCGAAGTTCCGCGACGAACTCTCCGGCGGCCTCGTCCTCACCCGCGGTCAGGAGCACTGCATCTACGTCTTCTCGATGAGCGAGTTCCAGGCGCTGCACGAGAAGATCCGCCAGGCCCCTGTCGCCGACAAGCGCGCCCGCGACTACCTCCGTGTCTTCCTCTCCGGTGCCAGCGACGAAGAGCCCGACCGTCAGAACCGCGTGACCATTCCGCAGCCGTTGCGCACGTACGCCGGTCTCGAGCACGACCTCACCGTCATCGGCGCGGGCAACCGGGCCGAGATCTGGGCCACCCCGAAGTGGGAGGCGTACCTCGCCGAACACGAATCCTCGTTCGCCGACACCTCGGAGGAGGTGATTCCGGGCCTCTTCTAGGCGCACGCTCCGACTCCCAGCCAATCCGCCGCGGCGTACTTCCCCGGCGCCGCGTAGGAATGGATGGGAATCAGGGCAGGCGCCGTCACCGGACTCCGATGGCGATCTCCGACCTTCACACCCCTGTCATGCTCGAGCGCTGCCTCGAGCTGCTCGAGCCCGCGATCAGCCGGCCTCACGCCGTCGTCGTCGACGGCACCCTCGGCCTCGGCGGGCACAGCGAGGCGATGCTCGAGCGGTTCCCCGACCTCACGCTCGTCGGACTCGACCGCGACACGCAGGCGCTCGCCCTCGCCGGGGAGCGCCTCGCGCGTTTCGGGGCGAGGGTGCACCTCGTCCACGCCGTGTACGACACGGTGGATTCGGCGCTCGCCGCCCTCGGCATCCCCTCGATCGACGGCGCGCTCTACGACCTCGGGGTGAGCTCGATGCAGCTCGACGAGGCCGAGCGCGGCTTCGCCTACGCGAAGGACGCCCCGCTCGACATGCGGATGGACACCACGACCGAGCTCACCGCCGCCGATATCGTCGCGACCTACGGCCAGGGCGAGCTCGCCCGCCTCTTCCGCGAGTACGGCGAGGAGAAGCTCGCCGGGCGCTACGCCTCGTTCATCGTCCGCGAGCGCGCGGCGGCGCCGATCACGCGCACCGGCCAGCTCGTCGACCTGCTGCAGCGGGCGACGCCGGCCGCGATCAGCAACCAGGGCCACCCCGCGAAGCGGGTGTTCCAGGCCCTGCGCATCGAGGTCAACCAGGAGCTCGCCGTGCTCGAGCGGGCCATTCCGCGCGCGATCGCCGCCCTCGACCTCGGCGGGCGGCTCGTCGTCATGTCCTACCAGTCGCTCGAGGACCGCATCGTCAAGCGGATCTTCGCCGCCGGCTCCACCTCGACCGCCCCTCGGGGCCTGCCCGTCGAGCTTCCCGAGCACAGGCCGGAGCTGAGACTCCTCACTCGCGGGGCCGAGACCGCGAGCGACGCCGAGAAGGCGCGCAATCCGCGCAGCGCGCCGGTCAGGTTGCGCGCAGTGGAGAGGATCAAGGAGGCGGCATGAGCCTGCAGGCATGGGTCGACGAGAATCCCTGGGTCAGCGATGCACCGCTGCCGTCGCGCCACGAAGAGCGCCGCGGCCTGCTCGCCCCCGTCGAGCAGATCGTCGGACGCCGCAAGCGCCCCGTCCTCTTTTACGCCGCCGCCGCGGTCGCCGCCATTCTCGCGATCGTGTGCGTGCAGCTCGGCTTCAGCATCGCCGTCTCGAACGGCGCCTACCAGCTCGCCTCGCTGCAGCAGACGCAGGACGACACCTCGCGCTCCCTCCAGGCGGCGACCGAGCAGGTCGCAACCCTGTCGAGCCCGCAGAACCTCGCCCGGAACGCCGCCGCGCTCGGCATGGTGGAGAGCGCCAACCCGGTGTACCTCAACCTCAAGACCGGCCACGTCCTCGGCCAGCCGAGCCCGGGCGTCGTCTCACCGGTCGCCCGCAACCTCGTGCCGAACTCGCTCCTGACCGGCGTGCCGATCGCGACGTATTCGACAGCGGGCGACACGACTCCCGGAACCCACGTCACGCCGGACTTCCAGAACTATGTCCCGAAGGCGGGCGCCTACGCGACGGCTGGGAAAACCGCCGCGAAACCGGCAACGCCGAAGGCCAATCCGACCCCTGCGGCGACCGGCCCCGTAGCGTGGCCAGGAGGCCTGCTGCCCTCGCCGAACACCCACTAGCAGCCGATTCGGAGGCGCCGTGAAACCGACGAAGTCGACGAAGCGGCGCACGTCGACCATCCTGGTCGTCGTCCTGCTGGGGGTGTGCCTCGTCGTCTACAAGCTCATCGACATCCAGGTGGTGAGCGCCGGCGCCCTCGCCGCGCAGGCCGCCGCCGCCCGCGGCAGCGTCGACACGATCTACGCTCCGCGCGGCGACATCGTCGCCGACGACGGCACGGTGCTCGCCGGCAGCGTGCTGAGGTACGACTTCCAGGCCGACCCGTCGCACACCGCCGATTTCCAGCTCACGGATTCTGCGGGGCACGCCACCACTGTCACGGTGGCCCAGGCGCTCGAGGAGCTCGCGAACGCGACGGGTGGCAGTGCCGCCAGGTTCCAGGCGGCGATCACCGCCGCGCTCAAGGCGAACCCGGACTCGCTGTACGCGCTGCTCTACTCCAATGCCGACGTCGCGGCGTACAACAGGGTCATCGCCCTGAAGATCCCGTGGGTGCATGCGACGAGCCATCCGGGGCGGGTGTATCCCGATGGCGCCGTCGCCGGGAACATCATCGGCTACCTCAATGCCCAGGGCGTCGGCGTCGAAGGCCTCGAGTCCGCCTACCAGCAGTGCCTCGCCGGCGTCGACGGTAAGGAGAGCTACCAGTACGGCGCCGACGGCGTCGTCATCCCCGGCAGCACGCAGGTGACCAAGGCGGCGAAGCCCGGCGGCACGCTCGTGACGACCCTCGACGCCGACCTCAACTGGTTCGCCAACCAGCAGCTCGTCGATCAGGTCGCCAAGACCGGCGCCGAGTTCGGACAGATCGCCGTCATCGACACGAAGACCGGCGCGATCAAGGCGTCCGCCCAGTACCCCTCCGTCGACCCCAACAACGTCGACGGCACCCCGGCCGCATACCGCAGCACCGCGATGATGTTCTCCTCCCAGTTCGAGCCGGGCTCGATCTTCAAGGCGATCAGCGCCGCGGCGATGATCGACTCGGGGTATGCCACCCCCTCGTCCCGGGTCATCGCCCCCTACGCGTTCACCGCGCCCGGCGGCGTCCTGGTGCACGACGCCGAGGGGCACGGCGACTCGCGGCTGACGCTCACCGGCATCCTCATGAACTCCTCGAACACCGGCATCTCGTCGCTCGGCGCGAACATGGACCCGATGGTGCGCTACGCGTACTACCAGAAGTTCGGCATCGGAACGGCTACTGGCGTCGACTTCCCGGCCGAGTCGAGCGGCGTGCTCACCAACCCGAGCACCTGGAGTCCGCAGACGAAGTTCTCGACCCTGTTCGGGCAGGGCGTCTCGGCCACCCAGGCGCAGATGCTCGACGCCTACCAGGCGCTCGCCAATGGTGGGGTGCGGATCCCGCTCACGCTCGTCAAGGGCTGCCGGCAGGCCGACGGCGCCGTGACCGACGCGCCCAAGCCCAAGCCGGTTCGCGTCGTCTCGAAGAAGTCGGCGCAGACCGTGCTCGACATGCTCGAGTCGATCGTGCAGCAGGGCCCCTACCGCAACACCCTCAGGATGGCCGGCTACCGCTACTCGGCCAAGACCGGTACCGCGCAGGAGCCGAACCCCAACGGCTCGGGGTATTTCGCCGGTAAGTACTATGTCTCGGTGATGGGCGTGACGACGACCGACGACCCGCGGTACGTCATCTCGGTGAACCTCGGGTACCCGACGACGAACAGGACGTCGGCGGCTGCGATCCCGCTCTTCAAGATCATGGTTCAGCAGGTGCTCAAGACCTTCCACATCGCGCCCTCCTCGAGCGTGCCGACGATGTACCAGCCCTACTGGTGATGCCGTCGTGATTCCGCTTCCCCTCTCCGGGATCGCCGCCGCCGTCTCGGGCCGTCTCGTGCTGCGCGCAGACGTCGCACCCGAGACGATCGTCGACGGCCCGTCCACCACCGACTCCCGCGAGGTCGTGGCCGGGGGCATCTTCTTCGCCAAGCGCGGCGAGGTCACCGACGGCCACCTCTTCGCCCCGCAGGCCGTCGAACGGGGCGCCGCGCTGCTTGTCGTCGAGCGCGAGCTCGACCTCGACGTGCCGCAGGTCGTCGTCGGCGACACTGTGACCGCGCTCGGCGCCCTCGCGAAGCACATCGTCGCCGCGGTGCGCGCGCTCGGCCGTCTCACGGTGGTCGCGGTCACCGGGTCGAACGGCAAGACGACGACGAAGAACCTGCTGCGCAGCATCCTGTCGGAGGTCGGCTCCGTCGTCGCACCCAGGGGCTCGCTCAACAACGAGGTCGGCGCGCCCATCACGATGCTTCAGGTGGATGCCGCGACCGACTTCCTCGTCGCCGAGTACGGCGCCGGCCACCTCGGCGAGATCGCGCACCTCGTCTCGCTCGCGCGGCCCGATGTCGCTATCGTGCTCAAGGTCGGCCTCGCCCACGTCGGCGAATTCGGGGGAGTGGAGGCGATCTTCCGTGCCAAGAGCGAGATGGTCACCGCGTTGCGCGAGGGCGATATCGCCGTGCTCAACATCGATGACCGTCGCGTCGCCGAGATGGCCCCGCTGACCCGCGCGACCCCGCTGTGGTTCGGTCTCGGTCCCGGCGCCCAGGTCACTGCGCGCGAGATCGAGGCCTCCGCGGAGGGCACGGTGTTCACTCTCGTGCTGCCGGACGGCGAGAGCGCACCGGTGCGCTTCCGGGTGCTCGGCGAGCACCACGTCATGAACGCGCTGGCCGCCGCCGCGGCATCCCACGCCCTCGGCGTGCCCATCGCCGCGATCGTCGCGGGCCTCGAGGCCGTCACTCGTGCCGAGCGCTGGCGGATGGAGGTGCTCGGGGGCCGCGACGGCGTCGTCGTCGTCAACGACGCCTACAACGCGAGCCCCGACTCGATGACGGCAGCACTGCGCACCCTCGCCACGATCAAGAAGCCCGGCCACAAGACCATCGCGGTCCTCGGCACGATGGCCGAGCTCGGCGAGCACTCCGGGGAGGCGCACGACCAGGTCGGCCTCGATGTCGTCGTGCTCGGCATCGACCGGCTCGTCGTCGTCGGGCCCGACGCCCGCCGCATGCACGTGGCGGCCCAACGCGAGGGCACGTTCTTCAGCGACGAGTCGCAGTACGTCGAGACCGTCGATGAGGCCTACGCCCTCGTCATGGCGATGGTGGAGCCGGGCGACACCATCCTCGTGAAGTCGTCGAACTCGGCGGGATTGCGGTTCCTCGGCGACCGGCTGGGAGAATCGTTCTCGTGAGGGCCCTCATCATCGCCGCTGCGATCTCGCTGGTCCTCGCCCTCGTCCTCACCCCGCTCTTCGCGAAGCTCTCGCGCCGACTCGAGCTCGGCCAGTTCATCCGCGAGGACGGCCCCAAGTCGCACTATGCCAAGCACGGCACCCCGACGATGGGCGGCATCGTCATCATCGTCGCGGCGATCGCCGGGTTCTTCGGGGCGGCGCTCATCACCGGCGGCGACGGCGTCTCGGCGGCGTCGCTGCTCGTGCTGCTCATGCTCGTCGGCAACGGGCTCGTCGGCTTCGTCGACGACTTCATCAAGGTCCGTCGGCAGCGCAGCCTCGGCCTCGGCGGCTGGGCCAAGATCGGCGGCCAGGTCGTGGTCGCGACCGCCTTCGGCCTGCTCGCGATCAACTTCCCCGACGACCACGGCCACACGCCGGCGTCCACAGCGGTCTCGTTCATCCGCGATCTGCCCGGTGTCGACCTGCTCGTGTGGGGCGGCATCCCGGCTGTCGGCATCATCCTCTACCTCGTCTGGATCAACCTCATCTCGGCGAGCACGACCAACGGCGTCAATGTCACCGACGGCCTCGACGGCCTCGCGACGGGCGCGTCGATCCTCGCGATCGGCGCCTACCTGCTCATCGGGTTCTGGCAGTACAACGAGTCCTGCTACAACCCGCGTCTGGAGAGCGCGAACGTCGCCGCCTGCTACCAGGTGAGCACGCCTCTCAACCTCGCGGTCGTCGCGGCGGCGATCGTCGGCGCGCTGGTCGGCTTCCTGTGGTGGAACACGAACCCGGCGAAGATCATCATGGGCGACACCGGCTCGCTCGGCCTGGGGGGCGCGCTCGCGGCGCTCGCCGTCGAGAGCCACACCGAGCTCCTCCTCGTCATCATCGGGGCGCTCTTCGTCATCGAACCCGGCTCGGTCATCATTCAGCGCGCCTATTTCAAGTTCACGCACGGCAAGCGCATCTTCCGCATGAGCCCGATTCACCACCACTTCGAGCTCAAAGGCTGGGCCGAGGTCACCGTCGTCGTGAGGTTCTGGATCATCGCCGGCCTCTTCGCTGCGATCGGCGTCGGCGCGTTCTATCTCGAGTGGTCCCTCAGGGCGCCATGACCACGCCCGAACTCGCCGCGCGGCTCGGCGCTCTGACGAGCTGGCACGCCGACTGGAAGGGGCTGCGCGTCGCCGTCTTCGGGCTCGCGATGACGGGATTCTCCGTCGCCGACACCCTCGCCGAGCTCGGCGCCCGGGTCATCGTCGTCACCGAGGCCGCCGACGAGCACTACGCGCGCCTGCTGCCCGTCATCGGCGTCGAGCTCGTCGAACAGCCGGGCATCGAGGTCGCGCCGGAGCGGCTCACGGCTTTCGACGCCGACCTCGTCGTGGTCTCGCCGGGGTTCCCGCCGTCTCACCCGCTGCTGACCTGGGCGGAATCCGAGCGCATCGAGGTGTGGGGCGATATCGAGCTCGCGTGGCGGGTGCGCGACAAGGTGCTGCGCGCCGACGGCACCCCCGCCGAGTGGATCTCCATCACCGGTACCAACGGCAAGACCACCACGACACAGCTCACCGCGACGTTCCTCGCGGCCGGCGGGGTGCGCGCGGCGCCGTGCGGCAACATCGGGGTGCCTATTCTCGACGCGGTGCGCGATCCCGGAGGCTTCGACGTGCTCGTCGTCGAGCTCTCCAGCCACCAGCTGCACTGGGTGCGCCGCGGCGGGCCCGGCGCCCTGCACCCGTTCTCGTCGGTCTGCCTCAACATTGCCGAGGACCACCTGGAGTGGCACGGCTCCTTCGACGCCTACCTGGGCGCCAAGGCGAAGGTGTACGAGAACACCAAGACCGCCTGCGTCTACAACAAGGCCGACGAGATGACGATCCGCATGGTCGAGGACGCCGACGTCGAGGAGGGCGCGAGAGCCATCGGCTTCGGCCTCGGCGTGCCGGGGCCGAGCGACTTCGGCGTCATCGAGGGCATCCTCGTGGACCGGGCGTTCCTCGACGACCGCCACCACACCGCGCTCGAGCTCTCCACCGTCGCCGAGCTCCGCGAGCGGGGGCTCGGCGCCGCGCACATCGTGGCGAACATCCTCGCCGCCGCCGCGCTGGCGCGCTCGTTCGGGGTCGAGACGGGCGTCATCCACGATGTGCTCGAGACGTTCCGGCTCGACCACCACCGCATCGAGGTCGTGACCCGGCACCGCGGCGTCGAGTGGGTCGACGACTCGAAGGCGACCAACCCCCACGCGGCCGACGCCTCGCTGCGCGCCTTCGAGCCGGTGGTGTGGATCGTCGGCGGATTGCTCAAGGGCGTGCACGTCGACGACCTGGTACGCGCGCACGCCGGCCGACTGCGCGCGGCCGTCCTCATCGGGCAGAACCGCGACGCGGTGCGCGACGCCTTCCGGCGCCACGCGCCCGAGGTGCCGCTCGCCGAGGTCACGACGACGGAGCGCGGCCTGCCCGTCATGACCGAGGCCGTCCGCCTCGCGGACGGAGCCGCCGAGCCGGGCGATACGGTGCTGCTGGCGCCGGCCGCGGCATCGTTCGACCAGTTCGCCGGATACGACGAGCGCGGCGATCTCTTCACCTCGGCGGTGCGCGGCCTGGTTGCCGGAGATTCCGGCGAGGGGGATGCAGACTGATCGCGTGAGTCGCGTCGCCGTGCCCGAACTGCCCCGCCTGCGCGGCGCGCGGGTGTCACTCGGGCGGATGTTCGAGGCCGAGTCGAGCAACTTCTTCATGCTGCTCGGGGTGACCCTGTTCATGGTCGCCTTCGGCCTGCTCATGGTGCTCTCGTCGTCGTACGTCGATGCGCATTCCCGCGGGCAGAGCTGGTTCGCAAGCTTCTTCAGCCAGGCCGTCTACGCGATCATCGGCCTGCCGCTCATGTTCCTTCTCAGCCGGTTCACCGTGCGGTGGTGGGCGAGGCTGTCCTGGCTCGCGCTCGGCTTCTCGTGGGTGCTGCAGGCGCTCGTCGTGCTCACTCCGCTCGGCCGCGTCTCAGGCGGCAACCGCAACTGGCTCGCGATCGGCCCGATCGCGTTCCAGCCCTCCGAGCTCATCAAGCTCGCATTGCTCGTGTGGCTCGCCGCGTTCTTCCACCGCCGCGAGCGCCACCTCGACCGGTTCTCGACGCTGATCCCCGCGCTCCTCGCATCCGCCGTCTCGCTCATGCTCGTCCTGCTCGGAGGCGACCTCGGGACCACGATGATCATGTCGGCGCTCGTGCTCGGCTGTCTGCTCGTCGCAGGCATCCGGATCCGGCACCTCGTCGTCATCCTCGTCATCGTCGCCGGGATCGTCGTGCTGTTCGTCCTCACGTCCTCCAACCGGCTGCGCCGCATCGGGTCGTTCCTGCACCCGTCGACGGGCGTCGACCTCGGGACGGGGTACCAGGTGCAGCAGGGCATGTGGGGCATGGCGAACGGCGGCATCTTCGGGGTGGGCCTGGGGAACTCGCAGTCGAAGTGGCACTGGCTGCCGGCGTCCTCGACCGACTTCATCTTCGCGATCACCGCCGAGGAGCTCGGCCTCATCGGCGCGCTGCTCGTGCTGGCGCTCTTCGTCTTCCTCGCCATCGCGCTGGTGCGCATCGTGCGCGCCTCCGACACCGCGTTCGGCCGCGTCTTCACCGGCGGCGTCCTGGTGTGGCTGATGACCGAGGCGATCGTGAACATCGGCGTCGTCGTCGGGCTGTTCCCTGTGCTCGGCGTGCCGTTGCCGCTGTTCTCGTCCGGCGGCACCGCCCTCATCTCGACCTTGGCCTCGATCGGCGTCGTGCTGTCGTTCGCCAGGACGCGGCCGCTGGGCGGCGAGCATCCGGCGGACCCGCGCGCGGTCGCGTCCCGCCGACAGGCGCAGGGCGCTGCGTCGGGCACCGCGCGCGCCTCCGCCCGGCAGCCTGCGGTCCGATGACGCGCTACCTGCTGGCCGGCGGGGGCACCGCCGGCCATGTCAACCCGTTGCTCGCCGTCGCCGACGAGCTGGTCAGGCGGCATCCGGATGCCGAGATCATCGTCCTCGGCACCGCAGAGGGTCTCGAGGCCAGGCTCGTTCCCGCGCGCGGCTACGAGCTCGTCACCATCCCGAAGCTGCCGTTCCCGCGGCGGCCGGGTCGTGACGCCGTCGCGTTCCCGCTGAGGTGGTACCGCACGGTGAAGCGCGTGCGTGCGATCATCCGCGAGCGCCGGGTCGACGCGGTCGCGGGCTTCGGTGGCTACGCCGCGGCGCCCGCATACGTCGCCGCCCACCGCGAGCACATCGCCCTCGCCATCCACGAGTCCAATGCGAAACCCGGCATGGCGAGCCGCCTCGGCGCCCGCCGCACGCGCTTCGTCGGCGTCGCCCTCCAGGGCACCCCGCTGAGGAGCGCGACGTGGGTGGGGATGCCGCTGCGGCGCGAGATCGAGGACCTCGACGGGCCCGCCGCCCGGGCCGAGGCGAAGAGCTTCTTCGGCCTCGACGACCGGCCGACGCTGCTCGTCACCGGCGGATCGCTGGGTGCCAGGCGCATCAACTCGACGATGCTCGCCTGCGCGCAGGACGTGCTCGACGCCGGCTACCAGGTGCTGCACATCCAGGGGCCGGCGCACGAGTTCGAGGACCCGCAACTGCCCGGCTACCATCTCGTCGACTACTGCGACCGGATGGAACTCGCGCTCGCGGCGGCGGACGCCGCCGTGTCCCGCTCGGGCGGGATCGTCAGCGAGCTCACTCTCCTCGGCCTTCCCGCGGTCTACGTCCCCTATGCCGTCGGCAACGGCGAGCAGCGCTACAACGCCCAGGCGATCGTCGACGCCGGTGGCGGGATCCTCGTCGACGACGCGGCCTTCACGCCCGCTGCCGTACGCGAGACGGTGCTGCCGCTGCTGCGCGACCCTGCGCGGCTGGCGGCCATGGCGCAGGCGGCGGCCTCGCTCGGCGTCCGCGATGGGTCGAAGCGCTTCGCCGACCTCGTCGACCAGGCGGTTGCTGCGGCCGGCTGAGGGACAGCGGGAGCCGCATTCGAGCGCGGCCTGGTCTCGCAGCCGAAAAGCTGGAGGACCTCCTGAGCCTGCCGCGCGTGGCTTTCCGCGAACGCGCAGCCGCGCGGCCGATACTGAACGGGTGATCAAGCCAGACCTGTCGATGCCGCTTCCGGCGACCATCGGCACGGTCCACTTCGTCGGCATCGGCGGCTCCGGCATGAGCGGGCTCGCCCGGCTCTTCCTCGCGGCGGGCCACCGCGTCACCGGCTCCGACCGCGCCGACAGCGAGTACGTGCACGAGTTGCGCGCGCTCGGTGCTCGGATCGCCATCGGCCACGATGCCGCCAATCTCCCGGCCGATGCGTCGGCCCTCGTGTACACGGGCGCGCTCTGGGCCGATAATGCCGAATACCTCGCGGCGATAAGCCGCGGCATCCCGGTGCTGCACCGCTCGCAGGCGCTCGCCTGGCTCACTCGCGGTCACCGCGTCGTCGCCGTCGCCGGCGCGCACGGCAAGACGACGACGACCGGGATGCTCGCCACCGCCCTCGTGGGCCTCGGCGCCGATCCGAGCTTCGTGAGCGGGGGAGTGGTCGCCGGCCTCGAGACGAACGCGGCCGCAGGCGGCAGCGATCTGTTCGTCATCGAGGCCGACGAGTCGGACGGCTCCTTCCTCCTCTACGACGCCGCGGTCGCCCTCATCACCAACGTCGACGACGACCACCTCGACCACTACGGCTCCTACGAGGCCGTCGAGGCGGCGTTCGTCGAGTTCGCACGGCGGGCGCGCGACCTCGTCGTGATCTCGTCGGATGACCCCGGCGCGGTGTCGGTCGGTGCCCGGCTGGGCGGGCCGGTCGTGACCTTCGGGGAATCGCCGGCCGCCGATGTCCGGGTCGTCGACATCGTCGCCGACGGGCCCGTCGCGTTCGGCATCGAATGGGGCGGGCAACGCCTCGACACCCGTCTGCGCGTGCCCGGCCGCCACAACGCGATCAACGCCGCCGGCGCCTTCGCGGTGCTCGTCGGCCTCGGATTCGACGCGGATGCCGCGCTCGACGCGGTCGCCGCATTCGGCGGTACGCACCGCCGCTTCGAGCTGCATGGCACGGTCGGCGGAGTGAGCGTCTACGACGACTACGCGCACCACCCGGCCGAGGTCCGCGCCGTGCTCGAGGCGGCGCGTTCCGTCGTGGGCGGCGGCCGCATCATCGCCATCCATCAGCCGCATACCTACAGCCGCACCGCGCGGCTCTCCGGCGAGTTCGCCGAAACGCTCGAGCGCTTCGCCGACGAGACGGTCGTGCTCGACGTGTTCGGCGCCCGCGAGGATCCGGTGCCGGGTGTGACCGGTGCCCTCGTCAGCGAGAAGTTCCATGACGGCGCCCGCGTGCGGTTCATCTCCGACTGGCAGGAGGCCGCCGACTACGCGGCGCGGCTCGCCCGCCCCGGCGACTTCGTCATCACCCTCGGCTGCGGCGACGTCAATCTCATCGTTCCGCAGCTCCTCGACTCGCTGACGGCGCAGACGGTGTCATGAAGCGGCCGACGCAGACGGTGTCGCAGTCAGGGGGCCTCTCCGGTCAGGGCAGCGGCCCGGTGGACCCCCGCGCGGAGGCCCGCCGACAGGCGGACATCGCCGCGCTCGTCAAGACGGTGAAGGCGGCGGACGCCCGTTCCGGGGACGCTGAGCCCACGCTCGCTCTGGAGGACAGCGTCACGCCGCCGGTCGGCCGGGCGGAGGCCGCGCGAGGGTCCGCCGGATCCTCGCGTCCAGCGGAGCGTCCGCCCGTCCGCCAACGGCCGGAGCTCCTCCACCCCCGCGAGGTGCGACGCCAGAGGCGCCAGGCGATCAAGGAGCGCAGGCGCTACGAGCGCGAGGAGGTCAGGCGCTTCACCCGCCGTCAGCGCATCCGCCGCCGCGCCTGGCTCATCGGCGCGGGCGTCGTGGTGGTGGTGCTCGGGGGAGCGGTCGTGACCGCCTTCTCGCCGGCGATGGCGCTGAGGACCATCGAGGTCGTCGGGACGCACCGCATCAAGGTGTCCGACGTCGAGGCGGCCCTCGCCGGCCAGCTCGGCAGGCCGCTGCCGCTGGTGAACCTCAGCGCCGTGGGCGGCGATCTGTCGTCGTTCAGCCTCATCCGCAGCTACGCGACCGAGCTCGTGCCGCCCTCGACCCTCATCGTGCGCATCGCCGAGCGCACCCCGCTCGGCGTTGTGAGATCGGCGGCGGGCTTCGACCTCGTCGACGAGGCCGGGGTGACGGTGGCGGAGTCGGCCTCGCAGCCGTCCGGCTACCCGCTTATCACGGTGGGGGCGGGCACCAGGAACCTCGCGACGGCACCGGCGTTCACGGCGGTCGCGATTGTGCTCGCGGGCCTGCCGTCCTCGCTGAAGGTGACCACGGCCTCCGCGGCGACCTCGCAGAGCGTCGAGTTCCAGCTCAGCACCGGCAAGAAGGTCATCTGGGGCGGCACGGCGGATTCCGCCCTCAAGCTCGCGGACCTCACGGTCCTGCTCAAGTCGGTCCCCGGCGCATCGACCTATGACGTGTCGAGCCCTCAGAGCCCCGTCACCCGCTGACTCGCGCAGACACGCCGGGCGCGCCTCCGCGGCGCGGCCGAGGCCGCGACCTAGCCTCTGAGCAAGAAATGCATACCGAGCATAACTTTTAGCTTATACCTGAGGTTGAAGGTTTACGGAGGGCTCATGAGCACGAACCAGAACTACCTCGCCGTCATCAAGGTCGTCGGCATCGGCGGCGGCGGCGTCAACGCCGTCAACCGGATGATCGAGCTCGGCCTGCGCGGCGTCGAGTTCATCGCCATCAACACCGATGCGCAGGCGCTTCTCATGAGCGACGCCGACGTCAAGCTCGACGTCGGCCGCGAGATCACGCGCGGCCTGGGCGCGGGCGCCGACCCCGAGGTGGGCCGCCGCGCCTCCGAGGATCACGCCGAGGAGATCGAGGAGGCCCTCGCCGGCGCCGACATGGTCTTCGTCACCGCAGGCGAGGGCGGCGGCACCGGCACCGGCGGTGCGCCCGTCGTGGCCCGTATCGCCAAGTCCATCGGGGCGCTCACCATCGGCGTGGTGACCAAGCCGTTCGGCTTCGAGGGCAAGCGCCGGGCGGATTCCGCGGCAGCCGGCGTCGCCCGCCTCAAGGAGGAGGTCGACACCCTCATCGTCGTCCCCAACGACCGTCTGCTCGAGATCTCGGACCGCGGCATCTCCATGATCGAGGCCTTCCTCACCGCCGACCAGGTGCTCCTCGCCGGCGTGCAGGGCATCACCGACCTCATCACCACTCCCGGCCTCATCAACCTCGACTTCGCCGACGTCAAGTCGGTCATGCAGGGCGCCGGCAGCGCGCTCATGGGCATCGGCTCGGCCCGCGGCGCCGACCGTGCGATCAAGGCGGCCGAGCTCGCCATCGCCTCGCCGCTGCTCGAGGCGAGCATCGACGGCGCCCGCGGCGTGCTGCTCAGCATCCAGGGCGGCTCCAACCTCGGCATCTTCGAGATCAACGATGCCGCCCGCCTGGTGCAGGAGGCCGTGCACCCCGAGGCGAACATCATCTTCGGTACCGTCATCGACGACACGCTCGGCGACGAGGTGCGCGTCACGGTCATCGCGGCCGGTTTCGACGTCGGCGAGTCGGCGACCAAGGCCGCCTTCCCCTATCGCGACGAGACGCCGCTCTACCAGGCGACCACCTCGAGCTACGCCGACCGCGAGGCGGCTGCAGCCCGTGACACCGAGCAGTACGCGGCGGGCGAGCTCGGCGTGCACCCCTCCGGCGTGGTGTCGTGGTCGGCCACCCTGGTCGAGGAGACCGTCGTCGACGAGCCGCTTCCCCTCGCCGACCCGGCCTTCGGCGCCGACGAAGACCTCGATATCCCCGAGTTCCTCAAGTGAGCGCTCAGCCAGTGCCCGCACTGGCTGAGCGGCTTCACCGAGTGCAGGCCGAGGTGGCGGATGCCGCCCGCGCAGCCCACCGCGATCCCGGCGAGATCACGACGATCGTCGTCACGAAGTTCCACCCTGCCGCGCTGGTGCGCGCGCTCTACGGCCTCGGCGTGCGCGACGTCGGTGAGAGCCGCCACCAGGAGGCGCAGGCGAAGGCCGCGGAGCTCTCCGATCTCGCGGGGCTGACGTGGCACTTCATCGGGCAACTCCAGGCGAACAAGGCCAGGCAGGTCAAGCGCTATGCCCGTGTCATCCACTCGGTCGACCGGTCCAGCCTCGTCGATGCGCTCGCGAGCGACGACACGCCCGTCGATGTCTTCGTCCAGCTCAATCTCACGGACGATCCGGCGCGTGGCGGGGTCCGGCCCGACGCGCTCGAGTCGCTCGCCGAGCAGATCCTCGCCCGCCCCGTGCTCACCCTGCGCGGCGTGATGGCGGTCGCACCGCTGGGCGCAGAACCGGCACGCGCGTTCGGGGCGGTCCGCGCGGCATCCCAACGGCTCAGAGCCCTCGCCCCCCAGGCGACCGCGATCTCGGCGGGGATGTCGGGCGATTTCGCCGCCGCGATCGCGGCGGGCGCGACACACCTTCGCATCGGCACGGCAATCACGGGAAACCGCCCGGAGCGGCCTTAACCTGACGACGTCAGCGCACCCAACCGGAGGAAAAGATGGCCAACCCCCTGAAGAAGGCTGCGGTCTACCTCGGCCTCGCCGACGAGGAATTCGAGTACGAAGAGCCGGCCCCGGTCGTCGCACCCGTCCCCGTCCCGCCGCGCGCCGAGCGCGCTCCGGTCGTCCCCCTGCGCAAGAGTGCCCCATCGAGGCAGGCGGTCCCTGAAATGAACGAGATCCTCACCGTGCATCCGCGCCAGTACAAGGACGCCCAGGCGATCGCCGAGGCGTTCCGCGAGGGCATCCCGGTCGTCATCAACCTCTCGCAGATGAACGACGGCGACGCTCGTCGCCTCATCGACTTCGCGAGCGGCCTGTCGCAGGGACTGCTCGGCAAGATCGAGCGCGTGACCAACAAGGTCTTCCTGCTGTCGCCCTCGCACATCGCCATCTCGGGCGACCCCGCCGTGGCGGCGAGCGACGAGTCCTCGCTGTTCGCCCAGGCCTGAGCCGCCGGATTCCTGAGAGAGCATCCTCCCATTCGGGGTTTGCTACGGTTTACCCATGGCTCTGACACCTGAAGACGTCGTCAATAAGCGGTTCCAGCCCACCAAGTTCCGTGAGGGCTACGACCAGGACGAAGTGGACGACTTCCTCGACGAGGTCGTCGTCGAACTCCGCCGCCTGCACCAGGAGAACGACGAGCTCAAGCAGCGGCTCGCCGCCGCTGAGTCCCGTACCGGCGAGGCTCCCGTGGTCCTCGCGACGCCTGTCGCCGAGGCGGTCGAGGCTCCCGTCGCGCCGGTCACCGCCGCCGCTCCGGTCGTCGACTCCACGATCGACGAGACGCAGAGCACCAACAGCCTCCTCCAGCTCGCGCGTCGCCTTCACGAGGAGCATGTGCGCGAAGGCGCCGAAAAGCGCGACGCGCTCATCGCCGAGGGTCAGGCCACGGCCGCCCGCCTCGTCGCCGAGGCGGAGCAGAAGCAGCAGGAGCAGCTCTCCGCCCTCGAGGAGCAGCGCTCCACGCTGCAGGGCAAGATCGACGAACTGCGCAGCTTCGAGCGCGACTACCGCACCAAGCTGAAGTCCTACATCGAGAACCAGCTCCGCGACCTCGAGTCGACCGGCTCGGGTACGCCCGCGGCGCCTGCGGAATCCGGCTCGGCCACCGGCGAGACGGCGGCCGAGGCGCCGAGCTTCCAGAGCTTTGGGGCCTGAGCGCCGAAAGGTCAGCGTCCGCGCGATCGTCGTTCTCGCGGCCGTCGCGGGGTTCGTGCTCCTGGTCGACCAGGCGGCGAAGTTCGCGGTGACGTCGACGATGACGCTGGGCCAGACCATCCAGCTCATCGGCAGCCAGTTCACCCTCCACTACGTCAAGAACGCGGGCGCCGCGTTCTCCATCGGGACGGGCGCCACCTGGATCTTCACGATCATCGCGCTCGGGGTGCTGGGCTTCGTCGTGTGGTGGGCGCCGCGCATCCGGTCCGTCGCGTGGGCGATCGTGCTCGGCCTCCTGCTCGGCGGCCTGCTCGGAAATCTCGGCGACCGGCTGTTCCGCCCGCCGTCGTTCGGCGAGGGCCAGGTCATCGACTTCATCACCATCCCGCTGCTGCCCGCGGTCTTCAACCTCGCGGATTCCGCCATCACGCTCGCCGCCGTGCTCTTCATCGTCCTCACGATCCGCGGCATCGGCCTCGACGGGCGGCGGCATGTCACGCCGTCGGCCGATCCCGCCGACCCCGACCGGACCCCGACCGACCCCGGCCGCTGATGGAGTCCCGCAGCTACCCCGTCCCCGACGGCCTCGCCGGCCTCAGGGTCGACGCGGGCCTGTCCCAGCTGCTCGGCTTCTCGCGCACCTTCGCCGCCGAGGTGGCGGATGCCGGCGGCGTGGTGCTCGACGGGAAGCCGGCAGGCAAATCCGACAGGCTCGCCGCGGGGAGCTGGCTCGAGGTGAGCTGGCAGCCCAAGGAGGAGCCGCGCGTCATCCCGTTGGCGGTCCCCGACCTGAAGATCGTCTACGACGACGCCGACCTCGTCGTCGTGTCGAAGCCGCCGGGGGTGGCCTCCCACCCCTCGCAGGGCTGGGAGGGGCCGACCGTGCTCGGGGCCCTTGCGGCAGCGGGCTTCACCATCGCCGCGGGCGGCGCCGCAGAGCGTCAGGGCATCGTCCACCGCCTCGACGTCGGCACGAGCGGCCTCATGGTCGTCGCCAAGAGCGAACGCGCCTACACCCTGCTCAAGCGCGCCTTCCACGACCGGGCGGTCGAGAAGGTCTACCACGCCGTCGTGCAAGGGCATCCTGACCCGCTCGCGGGAACCATCGACGCGCCGATCGGTCGGCATCCGAAGTCGGAGTGGAAGTTCGCCGTCACCGCCGACGGCAAGCCGAGCGTCACGCACTACGAGACGCTCGAGGCGTTTCGCGCCGCGAGCCTGCTCGAGGTGCACCTCGAGACGGGCCGCACCCACCAGATCCGGGTGCACCTCAGTGCGCAGCACCACCCGTGCGTCGGCGACACGATGTACGGCGCCGACCCGGTGCTGAGCGCGCGGCTCGGCCTCACCCGGCAGTGGCTGCACGCCGTGCAACTCGGTTTCGAGCATCCTGCGACGGGGGAGTGGGTCGAATTCGAGAGCGGCTACCCCGCCGACCTGCAACACGCCCTCGAGGTGCTCCGCGCGGGGTGAGCCCGCGGCAGAATGAAACGCATGTCCCAGGACTCGTTCGTCCACCTCCACGTGCACAGCGAGTACTCGATGCTCGACGGCGCGGCCCGTATCAAGCCGCTCGTCGAGGCCGCCGCAGCCGAGGGCATGCCGGCGCTCGCGATCACCGACCACGGCAACATGTTCGGCGCCTTCGAGTTCTGGAACGCGGCCCGCTCGGTCGGCGTCAAGCCCATCATCGGCATCGAGGCGTATCTCACCCCCGGCACGCACCGTGGCGACCGCACGCGCGTGCGCTGGGGCGGCGGCGGCGAGGACGACGTCTCCGGCGGCGGCGCCTACACCCACATGACGATGTTCGCCGAGTCCACCGAGGGCATGCACAACCTCTTCCGGTTGGCCTCGCGCGCCTCCATCGAGGGCCAGTTCTACAAGCCGCGCATGGACCGCGAGCTGCTCGGCACCTACGCCAAGGGCATCATCGCGACGACGGGGTGCCCCTCCGGCGAGGTGCAGACCAGGCTGCGGCTCGGCCAGTACGACGAGGCGCTTCGAGCCGCGGCCGACTTCCGGGACATCTTCGGCCGCGACAACTTCTTCGTCGAGATCATGGACCACGGCCTCGGGCTCGAGCGCCGCATCCACGGCGACCTGCTGCGGCTCGCCGCCGAGCTGGGGATTCCCCTCATCGCCTCCAACGACCTGCACTACACCCACAAGGCGGACTCCGAGGCGCACGCAGCGCTGCTCTGCGTGCAATCCGGCTCGACGCTCGACGACCCCAACCGCTTCAAGCTCGACTCCGAGGAGTTCTACCTCAAGAGCGCTGCCGAGATGCGCGCCCTGTTCCGCGACCACCCGGAGGCGTGCGACAACACCCTGCTCATCGCCGAGCGCTGCGAGATCGAGTTCGATACGAGCGCGAACTACATGCCGCGCTTCCCCGTTCCCGAGGGCGAGACCGAGCAATCCTGGTTCGTCACGGAGGTCGAGGCCGGTCTCGAGCTGCGCTATCCCGGCGGCGTACCCGAGCGGGTGAAGCAGCGGGCCCAATATGAGATCGGCATCATCTCGCAGATGGGCTTCCCGGGGTACTTCCTCGTCGTCGCCGACTTCATCAACTGGGCCAAGCGCAACGGCATCCGCGTGGGCCCCGGCCGCGGCTCCGGGGCGGGCTCGATCGCCGCGTACGCCATGCGCATCACCGACCTCGACCCGCTCGAGCACGGCCTCATCTTCGAGCGCTTCCTCAACCCCGATCGCGTCTCGATGCCCGACTTCGATGTCGACTTCGACGATCGGCGCCGTGGCGAGGTCATCCGGTACGTCACCGAGAAGTACGGCGAGGAGCGCGTCGCCCAGATCGTCACCTACGGCACCATCAAGGCGAAGCAGGCCCTCAAGGACGCCTCCCGCGTGCTCGGCTTCCCCTTCGGAATGGGCGAGAAGCTCACCAAGGCCATGCCGCCCGCCGTGATGGGCAAGGACATCCCGCTCTCCGGCATCTTCGATACGGCGAGCGAGCGCTACAAGGAAGCCGTCGACATCCGCGCTGTCGTCGAGTCCGACCCCGACGCCAAGCGCGTGTTCGACGTCGCCCTCGGGCTCGAGAACCTCAAGCGTCAGTGGGGGGTGCACGCGGCGGGCGTCATCATGTCGAGCGAGCCGCTCATCGACATCATCCCCATCATGAAGCGCGAGCAGGACGGCCAGATCGTCACCCAGTTCGACTACCCATCGGCAGAGGCGCTCGGCCTCATCAAGATGGACTTCTTGGGGCTGCGCAACCTCACCATCATCAATGACGCGCTCGACAACATCCGCGCGAACCGCGATATCGACCTCGTCCTCGAGGATCTCAGCCTCGACGACGCGGATGCCTACGAGCTGCTCGCGCGCGGCGACTCGCTCGGCGTCTTCCAGCTCGACGGCGGACCGATGCGCGCGCTGCTCAGGCTCATGAAGCCCGACAGCTTCGGCGACATCTCGGCCCTCATCGCGCTGTACCGGCCCGGCCCGATGGGGGCGAATTCGCACACCAACTACGCGCTGCGCAAGAACGGTCTGCAGGAGATCACGCCGATCCACCCCGAGCTCGCCGAGCCGCTCGAGGACATCCTCGCCGAGAGCTACGGCCTCATCATCTACCAGGAGCAGGTGATGGCCATCGCGCAGAAGGTGGCCGGCTTCTCGCTCGGGCAGGCGGACATCCTGCGGCGGGCGATGGGCAAGAAGAAGAAGAGCGAGTTGGACAAGCAGTTCGCGGGCTTCTCCGCCGGGATGAAGGAACGCGGTTTCTCGCAGAGCGCGGTCGGCGCGCTGTGGGACGTTCTGCTGCCGTTCTCCGACTACGCGTTCAACAAGGCCCACTCGGCCGCCTACGGCGTCATCTCGTACTGGACCGCCTACCTCAAGGCGCATTACCCGGCCGAGTACATGGCAGCGCTGCTCACCAGCGTCGGCGACTCCAAGGACAAGATGGCGCTCTACCTGGGCGAGTGCCGCCGCATGGGCATCAAGGTGCTGCCGCCGGACGTCAACGAGTCGTCGCTGTACTTCACTGCCGTCGGCTCCGACGTGCGCTTCGGCCTCGGAGCGGTGCGCAATGTCGGAGCGAACGTCGTCGACGGCATTCGCGAGGCCCGCCAGGGGAAGGGCAGGTTCGAGTCGTTCCACGACTTCCTCAAGAAGGTGCCGCTGGCGGTCGCGAACAAGCGCACCGTCGAGTCGCTCATCAAGGCCGGGGCGTTCGACACCTTCGGCGCGAGCCGCCGCGCGCTGGTCGAGATCCACGAGGGCGCGGTGGAGTTGGTCGTCAGCGAGAAGCGCGTGGAGGCCACGGGGCAGGCGGGCTTCGATTTCGATTCGCTCTTCGAGGCCCACGCCGACACCGGGCCGATTTCCGTGGTGCCCGAGCGGCCGGAATGGGACAAGAAGACCAAGCTGGGCTTCGAGCGCGAGATGCTCGGCCTCTACGTCTCGGATCATCCGCTGTCCGGGCTCGAGCTCACCCTCGCCAAGTACGCCAGTACGTCGATCGCCGACCTCACCGGTTCGGAGTCGGTCTCCGACGGCGATACCGTCACCGTTGCGGGCCTCGTCACCGGCGTGCAGCACCGCGTCGCGAAGGCGTCCGGCAACCAGTACGCCACGATCACCGTCGAGGATTTCGGCGCCGAGGTCGCCGTGATGTTCCTGGGCCGCGCCTACCAGGAGTACGGCGCGCGGCTGCAGAACGATGCCATCGTCGTCATCCGAGGCCGCGTGAGCCTGCGCGACGATGGCATGAACCTCCATGCCCAGACGTTGTCCGTTGTCGAAGCCGTATCGACCGACGCCGGGCCGCTCACCCTCTCGCTGCCGGAGAAGCGGGCCACCCCGGACACCGTGCGCGAGCTGGCCGACGTGCTGGCGAGGCACCGCGGCGAGAGCGAGGTGCGATTGCGGCTCGTCAAGGACGATGTAGCGCGCGTCTTCGAACTGCCTGCCCGCGTCGCGGTCACCCCCGATCTCTTCGGCGAGCTCAAGGGACTGCTCGGCTCCGCCTGCCTGGCATCGTGAGGGCTGGTGGGCGAGGACGGTCATCCACCCGCCGCCATTAGCCTGGAGTCGTGCTTCGGACCATTGATCTGCGCGGGAAAGCGGCCTCCGAGTTCGGCAAGGCCGTGCCTCGCCCGATCGTCGACGTGTCCGTTGCCTCCGAGGCGGCCGGGGCGCTCATCGACGCCGTGCGCGGCGGCGGAGTGGCGCAGCTCTTCGAGCAGGCGGATCGCTTCGACGGCGGCCGGCCGGCGCAGCTGCGCGTGCCGCAATCCGCCTTCGACGCCGCCATCGCCGGGCTCGGCACCGAACTGAGGGCGGCGATCGAGCTCTCCATCGCGCGCGTCACGGAGGGCGCCCGGGCGCAGGTGCCGCCAGAGACCACGACCTCGATCGCCGACGGCGCCACCATCGTCCAGCGCTGGCACCCCGTCGCACGGGCCGGCGTCTACGTGCCCGGCGGAAAGGCCGTCTACCCGTCGAGCGTCGTCATGAATGTCGTCTCGGCGCAGGTCGCCGGAGTGCGCGAGATCGCGCTCGCGAGCCCGCCGCAGAAGCAGTTCGGGGGCGGCGTGCACCCGCTCATCCTCGCCGCGGCGGGCCTGCTCGGCGTCGACGAGGTCTACGCCATGGGGGGAGCCGGCGCGATCGGCGCACTCGCCTACGGGGTGCCCGATGCGGGACTCCGACCTGTCCAGATCATCACCGGTCCCGGCAACATCTACGTCGCCGCGGCCAAGCGCCTGGTGCGCGGCGTCGTCGGCATCGACTCCGAGGCGGGCACGACCGAGATCCTCGTCATCGCCGACGAAACGGCCGACCCCGTGATCATCGCCGCGGACCTGCTCAGCCAGGCCGAGCACGACGAGGCCGCGGCCTCGGTGCTCGTCACCGACTCGGCGGAGCTCGGAGATGCGGTGCGCCTCGCCATCCGCCCGCTGCTCGCCGCCACCGCCAACGCGGCCCGGGCCCGCGTGGCGCTCGACGGGCCGCAATCCGCGATCGTCCTCGTCGACGACGAGGCCGCCGCGGTCGCGTTCAGCGACGCCTACGCGCCCGAGCACCTCGAACTGCACACCGCCGACCCGCACGCGACGCTCGCGCGCATCGAGAACGCCGGAGCGATCTTCCTCGGGCAGAGCACGCCGGTGAGCCTCGGCGACTATCTCGCCGGGTCCAACCATGTGCTCCCTACCGGTGGCACAGCGCGCTTCTCGAGCGCCCTCGGCGCCTACACCTTCCTGCGCCCGCAACAGGTCATCGAGTACTCACGCAAGGCCCTCGCCGAACTCGAGCCGGCCATCGTCGCCCTCGCGAACGCCGAGCACCTGCCCGCGCACGGCGAGGCTGTGACAGCGCGTTTTCGCTGATTCCCCTCCCGGGGCGCTGCCTGCCGTCGGTCGCTGGGCGCCGAGGCGGACGGAAGCTGCGTGCCGGGCGTGGTCGGGCGTGAGGCTCGCGAGGCGTTCCTCGCGGCTCATGGGCGGGCAAGCAGGTTCCCGTCCGGCTCCGCCGATACCCTTGACCCCGTGCACTGCCCCTTCTGCCGCCACCCCGACTCGCGCGTCATCGACTCGCGCACCAGCGACGACGGCACCTCGATCCGCCGCCGCCGCGAGTGCCCCAACTGCGGCCGCCGCTTCTCGACGACCGAGACTGCGAGCCTCACCGTGATCAAGCGCAGCGGAGCGGTCGAGCCGTTCAGCCGCGAGAAGGTCATGTCGGGCGTTCGCAAGGCGACGCAGGGTCGGCCGGTGACGGATTCCGACCTCGCGGTCCTCGCGCAGAAGGTCGAGGAGACGATCCGCGCGACCGGCGCCTCGCAGGTGGACTCCAACGACATCGGCGTCGCTGTGCTCCCGCCGCTGCGCGAGCTCGACGAGGTCGCCTACCTCCGGTTCGCGAGCGTCTACCAGGGCTTCGAGTCGCTGGCCGACTTCGAGCAGGCGATCGCGCAGCTCAATCGCGACCACCACGCCGCCGGGTAGAGCGATGTACCGGCTGCTCTTCGCCCTGGTCTTCACGCGCATCGACCCGGAGCGGGCCCACCGCCTTGCGTTCCGAGTCCTTCAGGTCGTCCAGGAGCTCGGCCTCGCGCCGCTGATCCACCGCCTCACGGCGCCGCGTCGCGATATCTCGGTCACCGCGCTTGGTCGCCGTTTCGAGACGCCCTTCGGTCTCGCCGCCGGCTTCGACAAGGACGCGAAGGCGCCCCTCGGGCTCTGGGCGCTGGGCTTCGGCCATGTCGAGGTCGGCACGGTCACCGCCGTCCCGCAGCCCGGCAACCCGCGCCCGCGCCTGTTCCGGCTGGTGAGCGACCGCGCGCTCATCAACCGGATGGGGTTCAACAACCAGGGTGCGGCGGCGGCGGCGAACCGGCTCCGCCGTCTCGGCTACACCGCGAGGCGACCGGTCATCGGCGTCAACATCGGCAAGAGCCGCGTCGTCGAGGTCGAGGATGCCCTCGCCGACTATGTCGCTTCGACCGAGGCCGCGGCGCCGGTCGCCGACTACCTCGTCGTCAACGTCTCATCGCCCAACACGCCGGGGCTGCGTGGGCTGCAGGAGTTCGACCGGCTCGCCCCGCTGCTCGCCGCGGTGAAGGGGCACTCCGCCCAGGCTCCCGTGCTCGTGAAGATCGCGCCCGACCTCACTGACGAGCAGGTCGTGACGATCGCGCGGCTCGCGGTCGAGGCGGGCCTCGCCGGCATCGTCGCGACGAACACCACGACCTCGCGTGACGGACTCGTGACGGATGCCGCGTACGTGGAATCCCTCGGCCCGGGCGGCCTCAGCGGCGCGCCCCTGGCGAAGCGCTCGCTCGAGGTGCTCGCCCTGGTCCGCGCCACCGTGCCGGACGGGCTCTGCATCATCTCGGTCGGGGGAGTGCGCACCGCGGATGATGTCGTCGACCGCCTCCGCGCCGGCGCGACGCTCGTGCAGGGGTACACCGAGTTCATCTACTCGGGCCCGCTGTGGGTCCGTGCCATCAACCGGGGCCTCGAGCGGCTTCTGCCCTGAGCGACGGGACTGAACCCCCGGCGACACGCCGGAGGATCGCGCTTCTCGGCGGCGTGTCGCGCCGAATCCCAGCCCGAGGGCAAGCCCCTCAGAACAGCGTCGGCTCGGAGGATTCCGCCACCGCGGCCCCCGCACCGGGCCATCCCGGCCCGGTCTCGGGCTCGCGCCCGAGCTGGTAGGCGGTCGCGACCGCCCGCGCCCGAACGTCCGCCGCCTCGTTGAGCTCGTGCCCGTTGTGCCCGCGCACCCATTCGAACTCGACCTGGCGCCCGGCCGTCACAGCGTCGAGGCGCTTGACGAAGTCGAGGTTCTGCACCGGCGAGCCGTCGGCCTTGCGCCAGCCGCGGCGCCTCCAGCCGGGGATCCACTGGGTCACGGTGTTGATGACGTACTGGCTGTCGCAGAGCACGCGCAGCGGCTCCGATGCGACCACCGCGGTCTGCTCGAGCAGGTCGATAACGGCCTGCAGCTCGCCCTGGTTGTTCGTGCCGTGCGGCCAGCCGCCGGCGTGCCAGACGGTGTCGGAGACGTACCAGGCCCAGCCGGCTGGTCCGGGATTGCCCAGTGCAGAGCCGTCCGCTGCCGCGACGATCGTCACGCCCAGCGCCCTAGTTCGGGTACTGCCCGCGTGCGGCCTGCGGTTTCGGGACCCGCAGTCGCCGCAGCTGCAGAGCGCGCATCGCCGCGTACCAGCTCACGCCGCGTTCGGCGGTGCCGAATTTGGCGCTCAGGCGTCGGCGCAGCTGCGCGCCGATGATGAAGCCGTCGATGATGGCGAGGATCACGTACGCCCACACCGCGAAGAGGATGTACTGGCTGATCGCCGGGACGAACGAGCCGACGAGGAAGATCACCACGACGGGGATCATGAACTCGCCGAAGCTGAACCGGGCGTCGACGAAGTCGCGCGCGTAGCGGCGCTGCGGACCCTTGTCACGAGCCGGCAGGTAGCGCTCGTCGCCGGCGGCCATGCCGATGCGCTTCTTCTCGCGCGTTTCGGCGTCCTGCGCGCGGGCGCGCACGCGTGCCGCCTTGCGGTCGGCGGCGACGATCGGCTGCTTGCGCGCCGCCTCCCTCTCTTTGCGGCTGGGGGTGGCGCGGCCCTTGCCGGCGGGTTCGGGGGTTTCGGACATCCTCATAAGATTACCGGCATGTCGGATGCCTCCCTGTCCTTGTCCGAGCGCGATCAGGCCGTCTCCCAGGCTGTCGCCGACGCGGTGCCGGCGACCATCGCCGACCTCTCCGCCCTGGTGCGCATCCCGTCGGTGTCCTGGCCGGCCTTCGACGCCGCGCAGGTGCGCGCCAGCGCGGACGCCGTCGCCGATCTGCTGCGCTCCACCGGCGTCTTCGAAACCGTCGAGGTGAGGCAGTCGAAGAAGGTCGCTGCCGACGAGCTCGGCCATCCGGCCGTGCTCGCGACGCGCCCGGCGCGGAACGGCCGTCCGACGGTGCTGCTCTACGCGCACCACGACGTGCAGCCTCCCGGCAAGGACAACGACTGGGACACCCCGCCCTACCAGCCCACCGTCAAGGGCGACCGGCTCTACGCCCGCGGCGCCGCCGACGACAAGGCCGGCGTCATGACCCACGTCGCCGCGGTCCGAGCCCTCGCCGAGGTCGCCGGCGACTTCGACCTCGGCCTCGTCGTCTTCGTCGAGGGGGAGGAGGAGTTCGGCTCCGCCTCCTTCGTCAACTTCCTCGACGACAACAGGGCGGCCCTGGAGGCCGATGCGATCGTCGTCGCCGACTCCGACAACTGGAACGTCGAGACCCCCAGCCTCACTGTCGCGCTGCGCGGCATGGTCGGCATCAACCTCAAGATCTCGACCCTCGCCCATGCCTCCCACTCGGGCATGTGGGGCGGCGCGGCTCCCGACGCCATGCTCGCCGCTATCCGCCTCCTCGACACGCTGTGGGACGAAGACGGCTCCGTCGCGGTACCGGGTCTCGTCCGGCGGGATTCCCCGACCCCTGGGTTCACCGAGGACGAGCTCGCCCGCGACGCGGCCTTCCTGCCCGGCGTCGCGGCGATCGGAACCGGCCCGGTGCTCGGTCGGCTCTGGTTTCAGCCGGCCATCACGATCACCGGCGTCGACGCGCCGAGCCTGGCGAACGCCTCCAACACGCTGGTTCCGAGCGTCACGGTGCGCATCAGCATGCGTGTCGCCCCGGGCCAGTCGGCGGCGGATGCCAAGCAGGCGCTGCTCGACCATCTGCAGGCGAATGCCCCGTTCGGTGCCGTCCTCGAGGTGCTCTACAGCGAGGAGGGCGACCCGTTCCTCGTCGACACGAGCGGGTGGGCGGCGACGGCCGTCAAACAGGCGATGGCGGACGCCTGGGGCACGGCACCCGTCGAGGCGGGCATCGGCGGCTCCATCCCGTTCATCGCCGACCTCGTCCGGGTCTTCCCTGCGGCGCAGATCCTCGTCACCGGCGTCGAGGACCCGGATTCCCGCGCGCACAGCCCCAACGAGTCGCTCCACCTCGGTGTGTTCCAGCGCGCCATTCTCACGGAGGCGCTCTTCTTGGCGCGTCTCGACTTACACTCGAAAGAAGACTTCTAGGAGGCGTAATGTCCAACACCCTTATCGCTGAAGAAACCAAGGCCCACGGCGTGGATCTCACCGCTGCCGCGGCCGACAAGGTGCGCGCGCTGCTCGTGCAGGAAGGCCGCGACGACCTCCGCCTGCGACTCGCCGTGCAGCCCGGCGGCTGCTCGGGCCTGATCTACCAGCTCTACTTCGATGAGCGGATGCTCGACGGCGACGGTGTCGTCGAATTCGGCGACGGCGTCGAGGTCGTCGTCGACAAGATGAGCCAGCCCTATCTCGACGGCGCGAGCATCGACTTCGAGGACACCATCCAGAAGCAGGGCTTCACCATCGACAACCCGAATGCCTCTGGTTCCTGCGCGTGCGGAGACAGCTTCCACTGAACCTGTTTTCGCGCCGCAGCAGCGGTGCGGGTCGCTTCGCGATTGGGCGCGCAGATCGCCGAATCGCTGGCAGCCGTGCAGAAGCGCACGTTCCGTGGCCCCTCATTGGAGGGGCCACGGACGTTTAATTGGGCCGCCACACGCCGCCGAGGGCGATTGGCAGTCCTTTCGAACGCGCTAGGCTGGCAGAAGATCCAACGCAGGTTCACTCGAAAGGTCCCTGGTGCGTCAGTCACGTCGTCTCCGGTGGGCTGCGATCCCGATCGCAGCCGTCACAGCTCTCGTTCTCGCCGGATGTACCACTGAGCAGCTCAACGGCTACCTCCCTGGTTTCGTGGCCGGGCAGCCCAATGTGACGAGCAAGGCCGGCATGGTCTCATCGCTCTGGGTGAACAGTTGGATCGTCCTGCTCCTCGTCGGCATCGTCGTGTGGGGCCTTATCATCTGGTGCGTCGTCGTCTACCGCCGCCGCAAGGGCCAGACCGGCCTCCCGGTGCAGCTGCGCTACAACATGCCGATCGAGATCTTCTACACGATCGTCCCGCTCGTCCTCGTCCTCGGTTTCTTCGCCTACACCGCGAAGGCCCAGGACGCGATCGAGAGACCGTGGGCGAGCCCTGATGAGACGATCCTCGTCGAGGGCAAGCAGTGGTCGTTCGACTTCCAGTACACGAAGGAGAACGTCTACGACGTCGGCATCCAGGCGCAGGCCGACACCTCCTCCGGTGCGCTGCCGGGCGCGGTGGTCGAGTCCGCGCTGCCGACGCTCTACCTGCCCGTGAACAAGAAGATCACGATCGAGCTCGAGTCGCGCGATGTCATCCACTCGTTCTGGGTGCCCGCCTTCCTCTACAAGAAGGACCTGATCCCGGGGCACCCGAACTACATGTACGTCGAGCCGACCCGCATCGGCACCTATGAGGGCAAGTGCGCCGAACTCTGCGGCGAGTACCACTCGGCGATGCTCTTCCAGGTCAAGGTCGTCTCCGGCGCCGATTACACGGCATACCTCACGAGCCTCAAGAACAAGGGCTACACGGGCACGCTCGACAACACCTACAACCGCACCGCAACCGACCCGGGCACGGGCGCCGAGGCCAGCACTTCTGACAACGGAGGACAGGGCTAATGACCACCACAGTCGCGCCGGTCGCGCGCCCCGCGGCCGACCTCTTCGGCAAGAACAACTTCGAGCGCAAGGGCAACGTGATCGTCAGCTGGATCACGTCGACCGACCACAAGACGATCGGGTACATGTACCTGATCACGTCGTTCATCTACTTCCTCGTCGGCGGCGTGATGGCACTCGTGATCCGCACCCAGCTCTCGGCCCCCGGCCTCGACGTGGTGCCGACGCGGGAGCAGTACAACCAGCTCTTCACCATGCACGGCACGATCATGCTGCTCATGTTCGCGACGCCGCTCTTCGCCGGCTTCGCCAACGCGCTCATGCCGCTGCAGATCGGCGCGCCCGACGTCGCATTCCCGCGCCTCAACGCCTTCGCCTACTGGCTCTACAACTTCGGCTCGCTCATCGCCGTCGCCGGCTTCCTCACCCCGCAGGGCGCCGCGAGCTTCGGCTGGTTCGCCTATCAGCCGCTCGCCAACGCGACCTTCTCGCCGGGCCTCGGCGGCAACATGTGGTTCTTCGGTCTCGCCATCTCGGGCTTCGGCACGATTCTCGGCGGCGTGAACTTCATCACCACGATCATCACGATGCGCGCCCCGGGCATGACGATGTTCCGCATGCCGATCTTCACCTGGAACACCCTGGTGACCTCGCTGCTCATCCTCATGGCGTTCCCGGTCCTCGCCGCGGGCCTCTTCGCCGCCGGCGCCGACCGCATTCTCGGCGCGCACCTGCTGGATTCCGCCAATGGGGGCGCCCTGCTCTGGCAGCACCTGTTCTGGTTCTTCGGCCACCCGGAGGTCTATATCATCGCGCTGCCGTTCTTCGGCATCGTCTCTGAGATCCTGCCGGTCTTCAGTCGCAAGCCGATCTTCGGCTACAAGACGCTGATCTACGCGACGATCTCGATCGCCGCCCTGTCGATCACGGTGTGGGCGCACCACATGTACGTCACCGGCTCCGTCCTGCTGCCGTTCTTCTCGCTCATGACGATGCTCATCGCGGTGCCGACGGGTGTGAAGATCTTCAACTGGCTCGGCACGATGTGGCGTGGCTCGCTGACGTTCGAGTCCCCGATGCTCTTCGCGATCGGATTCCTCATCACGTTCACCTTCGGCGGGCTCACCGGTGTCATCCTCGCCTCCCCGCCGCTCGACTTCCACGTGTCCGATACCTACTTCGTCGTCGCCCACTTCCACTACGTGGTCTTCGGCACCGTCGTCTTCGCGATGTTCGCCGGCTTCTACTTCTGGTGGCCGAAGTGGACCGGCAAGATGCTCAATGAGAAGCTTGGCGTCTGGCATTTCTGGCTGCTCTTCATCGGCTTCCACACGACATTCCTCATCCAGCACTGGCTGGGCGTGATGGGCATGCCGCGTCGGTACTACACGTACCTGCCCAGCGACGGCTTCACCTGGATGAACCAGCTGTCCACCATCGGCGCCGCGATCCTGGCTATCTCGATGATCCCGTTCGCGCTCAACGTCTATATCACTGCCCGGACGGCGCCGAAGGTCACCACCAACGACCCGTGGGGCTATGGCCGCTCGCTGGAGTGGGCGACGAGCTGTCCGCCGCCGCGCCACAACTTCACGTCGATCCCGCGCATCCGCAGCGAGTCGCCCGCGTTCGACCTCAACCACCCCGAGGCCGCCATCCTCGAGACCGAGCCGGTGAAGGCCTGACATGAAGTTCAACGTCGTCCTCTTCTGGATCCTCGCGATCTTCTTCATCGTTGTCGCCGCTATCTACACCTTCTGGTCGGTCATCTCGTACGGCCAGCCAGAATGGGCAGGTACCGTGACGCTGACGTTGTCCGGCATCCTCGCCCTCTTCATCGCCTTCTATCTCGGTCGCGCCGAGAGTTCCATCGGCGGCCTGCTCCCTGAGGACCGTCTTGACGCCGACATCGACGACGGCGATCCCGAGCTCGGCCATTTCAGCCCGTGGAGCTGGTGGCCCGTCACGCTCGGCTTCGCCGTGGCGCTCGGGGCTCTCGGTCTCGCCGTGGGCGTCTGGATCACTTTCATCGGCGGCGCCCTGGCCTTCGTCGCCCTCACGGGCTGGGTCTTCGAGTACTACCGCGGATTCCACGCCCGCTAGGTCACCTGTCGGAAGAGAGCCCCGCTTCGGCGGGGCTCTCTTTTTCTCTTCGCCGGGAGTTCGTCGCGAGAGAGCGGGAAGCGTGCGAGGCTGGGGGCATGGCCTGGAGCACGGAGCAGTTGGATGCCATTGCCGAGGTGGATGAGGTGACGGTGGTGCCCGAGGGCGGGCCCAGCGTCGTCATCTGGTTCGTTGAGGTCGAGGGAGACGTCTATATCCGCTCGTATCGCGGCAGGGGCTCGAGGTGGTTCGCGGCCGCGGTCGCGAGCGGGGAGGGCCGATTCGTGGTGGGGGACATAGTGGGCGCGCACGTGGTCCTCACCGACATCGACGACCCGCGGCTCATCTCGGCCGTCTCGGAATCCTACGAGGCCAAGTACCGTCCGAAGTACTCCGGCGAGTACGTCGACCCGATGCTCGGGCCCGGCGCTTGACGCAACCTTCCGCGTCACCCTCACCGCCTGACCGCTTTTTCTGGAGCGACGCGCCTGGTTTGCCCGGCAGGGCCGGCGTATCACGGCGAGCGAGGCGAAGCCACCGACGCCGTGAGAAACGCCTCGTCATCCAAGTCCCGTTCTGCCGGAGGTCGAAGACTCTCGGCGCAGCTCGGAACCAGTGAGGGTCCGCCGAAGGCGGCAGGAGTGCGAAGCACGTCGAGAGAACGTGAACCGATTCACGGCGCCGCGAGCGCGCATCCCGGTACGACGAGGGAGGGCCCCGACCGGAGTCGAGGCCCTTCCCTAGGTTGTTCTAGTGCCCGCCTTCGAGTTCGCCGTGGTGGGAGGCCGCGTCGATCTCGGCCTGGCTCAGCGGTTCGATGCGGTCGTCGAAGAACCAGCGCGACAGAGAGGCGCGGAAGCGCCTGCCGCCGGTGATCCGGCCGCGCGAGTCCGGGCGGACGATCACGGGCTTGTCGGCCTCCTGGCTGACCAGGCGCCAGCGCTCGTACTCGTCGAGGGGCTGGTGCACCTCGACGTACTCGCCGCCGGCGAGGCGCACGATGCGGCCGGACTCGTAGCCGTGGAGGGCGAGCGAACGGTCCTTCTTCTGCAGGGCGATGCAGATGCGTTTCGTGAGGAAGTAGGCGATGACCGGGCCGAGGATGAGGAGGATCTGCAGCACGTGCGTCACGCCCTCGACGGCGAACTTGAAGTGAGTCGCGATGATGTCACCGGATGCCGCCGCCCACATGACCGCGTAGAAGGTGACACCCGCCGCGCCGATGGCCGTGCGGGTGGCCTGGTTGCGCGGCCGGTCGAGAATGTGGTGCTCGCGCTTGTCCCCGGTGATCCAGCCCTCGATTAACGGGTAGAACATGACGATCACGATGAACAGCCCGAGGATGAGTATCGGCACGATGATGTTGAACGACCAGGTGCGGTTGAGCCAGACGAACTCCCAGTGCGGCGGAATGAGGCGCAGCATGCCGTCGGCGAACCCGATGTACCAGTCGGGCTGCGTCCCAGCCGAGATGGGGGAGGGGTCGAAGGGGCCGTACAGCCAGACGGGGTTGATGGTGAAGAACGTCGCCAGCAGCACGATGACACCGAACACGATGAAGAAGAAGCCGCCGGCTTTGGCCGCGTACACCGGCAGGATCGGGTAGCCGACCACGTTGCCCTGGGTGCGGCCGGGGCCCGCGAACTGCGTGTGCTTGTGCACGACGACGAACACGAGGTGGATCGCGATGAAGGCGAGCACCAGGGCGGGCAGCAGCAGGATGTGGAGCGTGTAGAGGCGGCCGACGATCGCGGTGCCGGGGAAGAGGCCGCCGAAGAGCAGGTACGAGATCCAGGTGCCGACGAGCGGGACACCCTTGATCATGCCGTTGATGATCGCGAGGCCGTTGCCCGAGAGCAGGTCGTCGGGCAGCGAGTAGCCGGTGAAGCCTTCGGCCATCGCGAGGATGAACAGGGTGAAGCCGATGACCCAGTTGAGCTCGCGCGGCTTGCGGAACGCGCCCGTGAAGAAGATGCGCAGCATGTGCAGGCCGATGGCGGCGACGAAGAGCAGGGCCGCCCAGTGGTGGATCTGGCGGACGAGCAATCCGCCGCGCACTTCGAATGAGATCTGGAGGGTCGAGTTGAGGGCGGCGGACATGTGGATGCCGTCGAGCGGGACCCACGGGCCGTTGTAGACCGTGTCGGTCATCGACGCCTGGAAGAAGAACGTCAGGAAGGTGCCGGACAGCAGGATGACGACGAAACTGTAGAGGGCGACCTCGCCGAGCAGGAACGACCAGTGGTCAGGGAAGATCTTGCGCCCGAACTCCTTGACGACGGCCGAGATGCTCGTGCGCTCGTCGATATAGTTCGCAGCGGCGCCCGTGAAGCCCGTGCGCTGGAGCCGGGGGATTTCGGTCGTCATGACTAGCTACGCTCCCAGAAGCTCGGGCCGACAGGTTCGTGGAAATCGCTCTGCGCGACGAGATAGCCCTCGGCGTCGATTGTGATCGGCAGCTGCGGCAACGGGCGGCTCGCCGGCCCGAAGATCACCTCGGCCTCGTGCGTGATGTCGAACTGCGACTGGTGGCACGGGCAGAGCAGGTGGTGCGTGTTCTGCTCGTAGAGGGCCACGGGGCAGCCGACGTGGGTGCAGATCTTGGAGTAGGCGACGATGCCGTTGTACGCCCAGGACTCACGGCCGGGGGAGGGGTGCAGGTCCCCGGGGTCGAGGCGCATGAGCAGGACCGCGGCCTTGCCCTTCTCCTCGAGCATGTCGGGCGCGTCATAGAGGCCATCGGGGATGACGTGGAACACCGAGCCGAGGGTGACGTCCGAAGCCTTGATCGGAAGGCCCGACGGGTCCTTCGTGAGGCGAAGGCCCTGCTTCCACATGGTGTGGGACAACGCGACGACCGGGTCCTGGTTCTGCGGGGCGAGGCCGCGGAAGAGCACGACCGCGGGAAGCGGGAAGGCGACCAGCGCGCCGATGAGCGTGTTGCGGATGAGCGTGCGGCGGCCGAATCCGGATTCCTCGTTCGCCTGCTCGAAGATCTCGATCGCCGTCTGGCGCGTCTCGTCGGAGCCGTGGATCGGATGGCGGATGTCGATGCCTTCCTTGTCGCTCATCAGGGCCTTCGCCCAGTGCACGGCGCCGATGCCGATGCCGAGGAGGGCGAACGCGGAGCCGATGCCGATGTACATCGTCGACATGCGGACGTCGGCGAGGTTGCCGGACTCGATGGGGAAGGCCAGATACGAGGCGACAGCCCAGATGGAGCCGGCGATCGAGATGTAGAAGAGAGTGAAAACGGTGCGCTCGGCGCTGCGGTTCTTCTTCGGGTCCTGGTCCGTGACACGCGGACGGTGCGGTGGGAAGCCCGGGTTCACCGGTGCGTCGGCGAGGACGATGCCTGTGCCCGGATCGCCGGGGCGGACGTCGTCGGGGGCGTCGGTAGCGTGCTCGACAGCACTGTCACTCTTCGCCATTGCTCTCCTTCGTGCGCGTCGTATTCAGTTGGCAGGGCTAGTTGGACTTTGCGGTGATCCACACCGCGAGGCCCACGATCGCGCCCAGACCGAAGATCCACAAGAACAGGCCCTCGGAGACCGGCCCCAGGTCCTCCAGCGCGTAGCCGCCGGGCGACGGGTTCTGCTGGATGTACGTGAGGTAGGTGATGATGTCGCTCTTCTGGGCGGGCGTCAGGTTGAGATCGTTGAAGACCGGCATGTTCTGCGGGCCGGTGATCATGGCCTCGTAGATGTGCGTCGGCGTGACGCCCGCGAGCGGGGGAGCGTACTTGCCCTCGGTGAGCGCACCGCCGGCGCCGGCCACGTTGTGGCACATGGCGCAGTTGATGCGGAACAGCTCCGCACCCTGTGCGGCATCCCCGTTCGTCGAGATCTGCGGCCCCGTGGGGATCGCCGGGCCAGGGGCGAGCGAGGCGACATAGGCCGCGAGGTCGGCGATCTGCGTGTCGTTGAGCTGCACGGGCTTCTGAGGGGCCTGCGGGCCGCTGGCGGCCATCGGCATGCGGCCGGTGCCGACCTGGAAGTCGACGGCGGCGGCGCCGACGCCGATGAGGCTCGGGCCGTTGGCGGAGCCGACCGCGTTGAGGCCGTGGCAGCTCGCGCAGTTCGCCTCGAAGACCTTCTGACCCTCGGTGATCTGCTGCTGCGAAGCGCTGGTCGTGTCCGCGGAGGCCGTCGCTGGGGCCGCGTTGACGGCGGCGTAGACGCCACCGGTGAGGCCGAGGCCGATCGCAATGAGGGCGACGGTGGCAAGAGGGTGGCGACGGCCGACCTTGCGGTTCTTGCGAGCGGTCTTCGTCGACGGGGCGTTCAGCTTAGGCATGTGGTCGGGAATCCTTACTTGAGCACGTAGATGACCAGGTAGAGCCCGATCCACACGACGTCGACGAAGTGCCAGTAGTACGAGACGACGATGGCGCTCGTCGCCTCCTTGTGACCGAAGCGGCGCACCGCGAAGGCGCGGCCCATGACGAAGATGAAGGCGAAGAGACCGCCGGTGACGTGCAGGGCGTGGAAGCCCGTCGCGATGAAGAACGCAGAACTGTAGGCGTTCGTGCTGACCGTGATTCCTTCAGCGACGAGGTTCGCGTACTCGACGATCTGGCCGCAGACGAAGACGGCGCCCATGACATAGGTCAGCGTGTACCACTCGACCATGCCCCACTTCGCCACGTTCCAGATCGCGCCGGTGCGCCGCGGCTGGAGCCGCTCGGCGGCGAAGACGCCGAACTGGCAGGTGACCGAACTCAGCACGAGGATGATCGTGTTCCCGGTCGACCACGGCACGTTGAGGTGATCGGTCATGGAGGCCCAGAGCCCTGGGGACGTCGAACGCAGCGTGAAGTAGATCGCGAAAAGACCTGCGAAGAACATCACCTCGCTGCCCAGCCACACGATCGTGCCGACGGCGACGACATTCGGGCGGTTGATCGCCGGAGCTCCCGTAGCGGAGGAAACAGAGGTGCTCGTCACAAAACTCATTATGTCGGAATCCGAAGACCGTTTTGCGCCGAACAGGCCGATTAGGATCGGTTCCCGTGGCGAATTCGCTCTCATGGCCCGATCTGATCTCGGTTCTTCTCGCAGGTTCGGACCTCAGTGTTTCCGAGGCCACCTGGGCGATGGACGAGATCATGGAGGGTCGCGCGTCCGAGTCGCAGATGGCCGGGTTCCTCGTCGCGCTGAGCGCGAAGGGCGAGACGGTCGACGAGATCGTCGGGTTCCGCGACGCGATCCTCGACCATGCGCTTCCGCTGCCGCTTCCGACCATGGCGGTCGACATCGTCGGCACGGGCGGAGACCGGTTGGGCACCGTCAACGTCTCTACGACGGCGGCCATCGTCGTCGCTGCGACCGGGGTGCCTGTCATTAAGCACGGCAACCGCGCCGCGTCGTCGGCATCCGGTTCATCCGACGTGCTCGGGGTGCTCGGCGTCGACCTCACGATGAGCCCGGAGCGGGTCGCCGAGGTCTTCGAGCGCGCCGGGATCACCTTCGCCTACGCCTCGGCGTTCCACCCCGGCTTCGCCAACGCGGGCAAGACGCGTCGCGATCTCGGCGTGCCGACAGTGTTCAACTTCCTCGGCCCGCTGTGCAACCCGGCGCGGCCCGACGCGTCCGCCGTCGGCGTCGCCGTGCTGAGCCGCGTGCCGCTCATCACCGGCGTGTTCCAGACGCGGGGCGCGACGGCGCTGGTGTTCCGCGGCGACGACGGCCTCGACGAGCTCACGACGACCGGTCATTCGCACATCTGGGAGATCTCGCGCGGACTTGTCACCGAGCACGACCTCGACCCGCGCGACCTCGGCATCGCGCGCGCCGCCATCGCCGACCTCAAGGGCGGCGACCCGCAGTACAACGCCGGCGTGGTGCGCCGGGTGCTCGCGGGGGAGAGCGGGCCGGTGCGCGACATCGTGCTCCTCAACGCCGCGGCCGGCCTCGTCGCGTACCAACTCGCCGCGGATCCGGCGACGGTCCAGGAGCCGATCCTCGACCGCTTCGCTGCAGGTCTCGAGCTCGCGGCGCGCGCCGTCGACACGGGTGCGGCGGCGGCGAAGCTCGACGAGTGGGTCCGGGCGACTACGTCAGCGTGAGCGCCTGCAGCGCGGCTGAAGGGCGAGACATCCCCGACCTGCGCCAGTTGCTTCCCGATGGCAGCGGATGCTGCGTGACGGCGGCGCCCCGCAGTCAGCGCAGGTTGAAGTACTCCCGATGGATGTTCGCCCGGCGCACTCCCGCCTTGGCCAGCCCTTTCTGGAACGACTTCACCATTCCCTCGGGCCCGCACATGAAGGCGGAGAGCTCGCGCGCAGGGCAGTCCGCCTCCGCAAGCACCCTCTCGGTGGTGAGCCGGGGCTCGGTTCCCGTGTCGATCAGGTGCAGGTGCAGCGAGTCGTGACGGGCCGCCAGCTCGCGCATCTCATCCGAGTACGGCGGCGGGCCCTCTGCGCTGTAGTACAGATCGACGCGCTCCGGAAGCGTCCCTGGCTGGGCATCGCGGAGCCAGCTGAGAATCGGCGCGACGCCGACGCCGCCGGCGATCCACACCTGCCGTTCGCCGCCCTTGTGGTAGTCGAAGTTCCCGTGCGGGCTGCTGATGACCGCCGGCATCCCCGGCCGCACCAGGGCGGAGACATTCGAGGTGAAGTCGCCGAGGGATCGGATCGTCACCCGGACGTTGGCATCGGCCGGCCCGCTCGCGATGCTGAAGGGATGACGATGCCACCCGTCCGCGGCCTCCAGATTCAGCTGCGCGAACTGTCCGGCTCGGAACTGGAAGCGCCTGCCCAGCGGTTTCAGGGAGATCTCGGCCAGGGTCGCATCGACCGGGTGCACGGACTCGACCTCGTAGTCATGCGTCACGGCGAACCGCCGGGCGAGCAGTTCCCGGTACGCGTAGAAGGCCAGGCCGATTCCACCGATGGCGACATAGCTCCAGCGCAGCACGGGGGAGCCGAACACGGTTCCGTCCACCAGGCCGTGGGCGAAGCCGATCGCCACGAACAGCCCGGTGAAGCGGTGGAAGGAACGCCAGCTGGAATAGCCCTTGAACCTGGCGTTGACGCGTCGGGCGACCCGGGTGGTGCTGACCTTGACGACCGCCCCCCGGAGGGGCTTGGGTACGAAGGAGCGCCAGCGCGGTGCGATCGCCCAGACGACGAGAACGATCAGCCCGATCAGGCCGACCGCCCCGAGTCCTTCGCCGATGGCCGTCGCGAGGGGGCTGGTGGTCGCGCCGGCGTGCACGGCGATCAGGACCGTTCCGGCGATGGCGACACCACGGTGCCAGATGGCCGCGTGATCGATTCCGTCGAACCACTGTTCCACGACCCTCAGGGTGCTGATCAGCACCAGCCCGATCGACAGCAGGAGCACGCCTTCCATTCCGATCAGCTGGCCGACGAAACGGTCGAGTGGTTCCTGCTGCGGCCGGAAGACGATCCACAGCGCCGTCACCAGGATGATGACGACGATGATGACGATCGGTGCGGCGGAGCGGGTAGGGATCACCGCGCTGCGGTACTTGAACCGCTGAACCCGGTCTTCGGAAGGGGGCATGCTGGCCTCCGTGCTGGCGCAATAGACAGCGGAGTGTTCCCCGCTGGGGTCGGATGAAAGTCCGGGTGCGATGGACAGTAGCTGGTTGTACCCGGTCAGATCGTCCATGAGGTGACGTGGGGGCGGGGAGAAGGCGTTCTCCTCGTGCTTCACCGTAATGCCCGACTCGTGGAAGCGGGTCGGCTCATCCTGGTTCAGCGGGGGCTGCCCGGCGATCTCGACAACATCGCAGCGGGGACGACGCTCGTCGAGCTCGCGCTCGCGCCGAATGCCGGGGGAGTGATGGCCACTGTCGGGGGAGCGGTGGTGGTCACGGTGCGGGAAAGCGGCTTCGCCGGTCTGCGGTACGACCACGCCGAGATTCGCGCCCGCTACGACGATGGCGTCGCCGACCGGAGAGAAGAAGCCGGCCGCGTTCAAGGCCGGCGCGGGGTGAGTCCTGTCGACGCCGTGTTCGATGCGCTGGGGGATCCGGCCCGCCGTGAACTGCGCTGCCGGCTCGCAGCCTCCGGCGGCGCCAGGGCGTCAGCGCCGGCGCAGGAGCGTCCGGTGACGTGCCAGGCGCGCGCGAAGCACTCCGAAGAGGAAAACGGGGTATAAATCCCCAGTATTGCCCTCGCGCGTTATTTATTGACATAATGTGCATTATCGGCGTTGTTTCGGCACGCCCGGAGCGTCGGAGGCCGCCGTGACACGACGCTGATCGCGGTTCAGACGCCGCCAAAGGTGGAAATGTCTCCCACGAGCCGGGTATGACCGGCCGGCACCGGCTCGACGGCGGCGAGCGCCACCTCGGCGGCGAACTCGGCGACGCTGTAGAGCCTGCCGGCCTGCTGGCGGCGCCCCTCGATCGCGCCCGGGTTGAGGCGGTTGAGGAGGGTTGCCGTGATGGTGCCCTCGATCATGTCGCCGGAGACGACCACGAAACCGATGCCGCGCGCCTCCAGCTCCGGGATGCGCTCGCGCAGCGCATCCTCGCCGGCGCGCTTGCTCAGGGCGACGGCCTCGTACTCCGGCATCGTCGTCGTCGTGCGGACGAAGTGCGCCTGGTGGCTCGTGACGAACACGACCCGCGAACCCGGTGCGAGCAGCGGAAGCGCCGCGTCGAGGACGCTCACCTGGGCGTCGCGGTTGAGTCTGAGGGCGTAGCCCTCGCCCAGATCGGCCTCCATGCCGCCGGAGGCGTTGAGGACGAGGATGTCGAGCCCGCCGAAGTCGTCCTGGATCCGGGCGAACATCGCCCGAACCGATTCGGGGTCGGTGAGGTCGGCGCCGACGATGATCGCCTCGGCCCCTCTCTCGGAGAGCTGCGCCTGCAGCTTGAGGGCGCGCGCCTCCTTGTTGCGATAGTTGATCGCGACCCGTGCGCCTGCCTCGGCGAAGTACGCGACGGTGTCCGCGCCGATGCCGCGCGACGAACCCGTCACGAGAACGCGCTTGCCGGCCAGGGATCCAGGTGCGAGAGGGTTTGACACGGCAACGACCCTACCAACGGCGTATCCATCGGACGCCCGGCCGAGTAGCGTCGGCACCATGGGCGGCGCAACGGCATACGACTGGATCGGATGGCTGATCCTCATCGCCGTGTTCGCGGTCTTCGAGGTGCTCACGGTGCAGCTCACCTTCGCCATGCTCGCCGTCGGCGCGCTCGCCGGACTGGTCGGCGAGCTGCTCGGCGCACCGTGGTGGCTCCAGCTCGTCATCGCCGCGCTCGTCGCGCTGCTGCTGCTCTTCGCGGTGCGCCCGCCGCTGCTGCGCCGACTGCGCCGCTCAGCGGACCCGGCGAAGACGGGCATCGAGGCGATCATCGGGATCGCCGGCCGGGTCACGGTCGCCATCACCGAGGAATCCGGTCAGGTGAAGCTCGCCAACGGCGAGACCTGGACGGCTCACCTCTCCCCCGGCAGCGCACCCCTCGCCGCCGGCGCCGAGATCACCGTCACCGGAGTCAACGGCGCCGCCGTCGTCGTCGCCCAGTCAGGAGCAGCATCGTGAACGTGGACACCGGGCTCATCGTCCTTTGGGTCGTGATCCTCATCGTCGCGATCTTCGTGATCGTCACGATCTTCCGGTCCTTGCGGATCGTGCCGCAGGCGCGCGCCGGCGTCGTCGAGAGGCTGGGGCGCTACCACCGCACGCTGCAGCCCGGGCTGAACGTCGTGGTGCCCTTCGTCGACCGGGTGCGGCCGCTCATCGACATGCGCGAGCAGGTCGTGTCGTTCCCGCCGCAGCCGGTCATCACCGAGGATAACCTCGTCGTCTCCATCGACACCGTCATCTACTTCCAGGTCACCGACCCGCGTGCGGCGACCTACGAGATCGCGAGCTACCTCGCCGGCGTCGAGCAGCTCACCACGACCACGTTGCGCAACGTCGTCGGCGGCCTCAACCTCGAAGAGGTGCTCACCAGCCGCGACAACATCAACTCGCAGCTGCGCGTCGTGCTTGACGAGGCCACGGGCAAGTGGGGCATCCGCGTCGGGCGCGTCGAGCTCAAGTCGATCGAACCGCCCGCCTCCATCAAGGAGGCCATGGAGAAGCAGATGCGCGCCGAGCGCGACCGCCGCGCCCTCATCCTCACCGCGGAGGGCACGAAGCAGTCCGAGATCCTCAACGCCGAGGGCTTCAAGCAGGCCGCCATCCTCAAGGCGGAGGGCGACAAGCAGGCCGCGGTGCTGCGGGCCGAGGGCGAGTCGACGGCCATCGGCACGGTGTTCAAGGCCATCCACGACGGCAACCCCGACAGCCTCCTGCTCGCCTACCAGTACCTCCAGATGCTGCCCAAGATCGCCGAGGGCAACGCCAACACGGTGTGGGTCGTCCCTGCGGAGCTCACCCAGGCGCTCGACGGCATCGGCAGAGGACTGCTCGGCAAGAACGGCCAGCCGGCGGAGTGAGCTTCTTCGCACCGCCTGGCCGCGCTCACCGGGCTGAAGGGCGTGGCGACCTCGGCTTCGCAATTCGGGTCACCAAACTGCTCATCAGTGTGAAATTACGCCTTCGCGCCCTCGCGGATGCCGCGCTCGGTGCGGATGGAATCGTCACCAACCGCGCGGACCTCGCCGTGGCGGTCGTCGCGGGCAGCCCCCGAAGTGGGATGTTGCCATGAAACGCCAGGGCGTGGAACAGAACGGTCAGGTTCGCGGTTTATAACGGTGTCAAAGCCCGTCGAGCGAGAGGAAACCGAAATGGCGGATCGCAGCTTGCGTGGCATGCGGCTTGGCGCCCAGAGCCTCCAGAGCGAGGAAGGCGTCAGCTTCTCACCGCGACAGTCGTACACCTACAGCTGCCCCAGCTGCGGCAAGGACACCTCGGTTGTCTTCGCCGCCGAGGCCGATGCCCCCGACGTGTGGGAGTGCCGGTACTGCAGCGCCGAAGCGCTGCTCATGATCGGCGGCGCGCCCGTCGTCATCGATCACTCCGACCAGAAGGCGCCGCGATCCCACTGGGACATGCTGCTCGAGCGCCGCACGATTCCCGAACTCGAAGAGCTGCTCGAGGAGCGCCTGCAGTTCTTGCGCGCCCGTCGCGGGCAGGAGAAGATCGGGGCCTAGCCCGTCATCGCGGAGGGCCCGGGCGGCAGCCCGGGCCCTCCTTCTGCCTGCACTGACGCGGCCGAGGCTGATCAGGGAGATGCGGTGCTCAGGCGGTGATTTCGCTTGACGCCGAGCGGCGTCGGCCCGTTTCTTCCTCAGCCGGCCGCCGTGGGCGCGACAGAAACGCGACGGCGAGGATGCCGGCCCCCCAGACGCTTGCACCCCACTCCAGCGGCTGCGCGTCGTAGTCCGCCGGCGTCATCCACGTCGAGAGCGGCACGGTGGCGAGCAGATAGCCGGGCCGATCGGCGGGGATCGACTGGATCGTCGAGCCGTCAGGGGCGATGACCTCGCTGACGCCGACGGTGGAGACGTTGACGAGCGCGCGCCCGGACTCGACCGCGCGAAGCCGCGCCGCCGCGAACTGCTGCACGGTCTCTGCGCTCACCTTGCCGGTCGTGGGGTCGATGAAGTCGGCGTTGTTCGTCTGGGCGAGGATGACCTGCGCTCCCCCGAAGACCATCTGAGTCGTCTGCCAGTCGTCGATGATGTCGAAGCAGATCGAGATGCCGGCGAGCACGCCCGCGACGGGCATCACGTTGGGACGAGAGCCCGGCGTGTAGTCGCGCTGGCTGAGGTCGACGAGGGCAGGCGCGAGCGCGTGGAAGAACGCGCGGGCAGGCACGTACTCGCCGAACGGCACCGGATGCTGCTTGTCGTACTGCGCCGTCGCACCCCCCGCCGCCGTCCATACCAGCGACGAGTTGAACCACTGGCCGTTCGTCTCGCCAGGTGTGATCGCGCCGACGACGAGCGGTGCTCCGAGCTCGCGGCTCAGCTCGGTGAGCGCCGTCGCCGACTGCGCGTACTCGAGCGGGTCGAGGTCGGCGCTGCCCTCCGGCCACACCATGAGGTCGACCTTCTGGCCGATGAGCTTGACGGATTCCTTCAGCTGGGCGACCTCGACGTCGCCCTCGTTGTGCGGCTGGAAGTACCCCGCCGGGCCGTCGCCCTGCACCGCGGCGACGGTGAGGGAACCGTCCGTGCGCACCGGCCAGGCCGGGACGGCGAGAACGGCGGCGATCGCCAGAAGAGCGGGGAGGGCTCTGGTGGCCGTCGGTCTCCACCGCCGGGCGTCGCCCGCCGATCGAGCGGCGGGGGCCGTCACCGCCTCCGTGACGAAGACGATCAACCACACCATGAGGAAGGTCAGCCCCGCGACGCCGAACCAGGCGACGAGCGGAGTCAGCGGACTCTGGGACTGCGACAGCGCCGCCCTTCCCCACGCGAAGCCGCGGAACGGCCAGTTGTTCGTGACGTGCTCGCGCATCGTCCAGAGCCCCGCGACCGCGAGCGGCAGGATAACGAGCCGGCCGGCGCGGGTGGGCCAGGCGCGGGGAATCCACCGGTACGCCCAGGTGAGGAGCAGGCCCGCGCATGCCCAGAAGGCGGCCTCCGCGACGACCGTCGCCAGCCAGGGGATGGGGCCGAGGTAGTAGCCCAACCAGTCGATGTCGGTGAGGAAGAACACCGCGCCGGAGACGAACCCGGTCACGAGGGCGGTGTCGGCGCGGCGACCGATCTGCGCCCAGAGCATGAGGGCGAGGCCGGCGAACGCCATCGGCCACCAGCCGGTCGTCGGGAAGGCATCGTTGTAGGCGATGGCGCCGCCGGCCGCCGTGGGGAGGGCGAGCCAGAGGGGCAGCGGCCTCATCCGACGCTCGAATAGGCGACGATGCCGCGGCGCACCGCCTCGAGCGCCTCGCGGGCCGTGAGAGCGAGGTCGGGGTCGGCGACGCCGGTGAGCTGGTCGAGCAGGTCGATGGTCTGCTTGGCCCAGCGCACGAAGTCGCCCGCGGCGAGGTCGGCGATCTCGAGGACCTTGTCGAGGCGGCCGCCGCGCGCCCAGTGGAACATCGCGCTCGACAGGCCGAGAGACAGCGGCTCGGAGCCCGGCAGCTTCGACTCCCGCTCGAGGTCGTCGAGCTCGGCCCAGAGCTCCTGGGTGCGCGCGAGCGCGTTACGGAACTCGCCATTGGGCAGCAGGCGCTCCGGCGGGTTCACCTCGTCGCGACGCGGCTCGAAGACGAGCGCGCACACCAGAGCGGCAAGGGCGGCGGGATCCAGCTCGCGCCAGATGCCTTGCCGCAGGCACTCGGCCACGAGGAGGTCACGCTCGCCATAGATTCGGCGCAGCTGCCGGCCCGTGTCGGTAAGCGCGACCTGCCCGGCGGAGTCCTCGCGCACGTAGTCGAGGTGCAGCAGCACATCGGTGACGCGGTCGAAGACGCGCGCGATTGCGCCCGTGCGCGAGCGGATCTGACCCTGCAGTGCGTCGGTCTCGCGTGTGAGGCGCCACCAGCGCTCCGCCCAGCGGGCGTGCTGCTCGCGTTCGGCGCAGCCGTGGCAGGGGTGCCGCTTCATCGCCGAGCGCAGGTCGCCGAGCCGCTTCTGCAGCGTCACCTTCTCGGCGTTCGACATGCCTTTCGACTTCGCGTTGGCCTTCTCGAGGTCGGTGACCTGGCGGCGCAGCCCGGAATACTCGGCGAAGTCACCGAGATGGCACGTCATCGCCTCGGCGTAGCCGGCGAGGGATTTCTCCTGCGTGCGCACGCGCCGGGCGAGATCCACGACCGCGCGGTCCGCCTGGAACTGGGCGAACGACGACTCGAGGATCTCGCGGGTGCGCTCGCGGCCGAACTGCTCGATGAGGTTGACGGCCATGTTGTACGTCGGACGGAAGCTCGAATTGAGTGGATACGAGCGGCGGCTGGCGAGGGCCGCGACCGCTTGCGGGTCGAGACCGTCGACCCACTGGATGACGGCGTGTCCCTCGACGTCGATGCCGCGGCGGCCGGCGCGGCCGGTGAGCTGCGTGTACTCCCCCGATGTGATGGGCACCCGCGCCTCGCCGTTGAACTTGTCGAGCTTCTCGAGCACGACGGTGCGTGCGGGCATGTTGATGCCGAGTGCGAGGGTCTCGGTGGCGAAGACGACCTTGACGAGCTTGCGAAGGAAGAGCTCCTCCACGACCTCCTTGAACGCGGGCAGCATCCCGGCGTGGTGGGCGGCGAAGCCACGGCTCAGCGCCTCGAGCCACTCCCAGTAGCCGAGCACGGCGAGGTCCTCGTCGAGGAGGGTGCGGGTGCGCTCCTCGACGATCTGGCGGATCTCCTCGCGCTCCCAGGTCTCGGTGAGGCGGATGCCGGAGTTCACCAGCTGCTTCACCGCCTGGTCGCACCCGTTGCGGCTGAAGATGAAGAAGATCGCCGGCAGCAGATTGCGGTCGTCGAGGAGTTCGACGACTTCGTCACGGTCGGCGCGGAATGCCTGGGGACGACCGCCGGAGGAGCGGCGCTTTCCCCTGTCGGCCTGGAGGCGCTCGCCGGAGGAGCGGCCACCTGTTCTCGCCAACTGCACGAGCTCGCTGTTCACTCGATAGGCCGAGCCGCCTGTCGGCGGTGCGCCGCTGCGCGAGGCTCCACTGGATCCTCGCTCCGAGCGGAGCGGCGCGCCCGTGCCTTCGAAGAGGTCGACGAGCTTGGAGCGCACGAGGACGTGCTGCTCGAGGGGCACGGGTCGCTCCTCGGAGACGACGACCGCGGTGTCGCCGCGCACCGCCTCGAGCCAGTCGCCGAACTCCTCGGCGTTGGAGACCGTGGCCGAGAGTGAGACCAGCCGCACCGGCTGCGGCAGGTGGATGATGACCTCCTCCCACACCGCACCGCGGAAGCGGTCGGCGAGGTAGTGGACTTCGTCCATGACGACGAAGGCGAGGTTCGCGAGCAGGTCGGAGTTGGCGTAGAGCATGTTGCGCAGCACCTCGGTCGTCATGACGACGATGCGCGCCTTCGAGTTCACATTGGTGTCGCCGGTGAGCAGTCCCACGTCGCCGGCGCCGTAGCGCTCGACGAACTCATTGAATTTCTGGTTGGAGAGCGCCTTCATCGGCGTCGTGTAGAAGACCTTGTCCTTGAGGTCGCGCATCGCGAGGTGCACCGCGAATTCGGCCACCGCCGTCTTACCGGCGCCGGTCGGGGCGGCGACGAGCACGCTCCTGCCCGCTTCCAGCGCCGCGCATGCCTCGACCTGGAACGGGTCGAGGTCGAATTCCAGGAGCGAGCGGAACTCGTCGAGCTGCGGGCTCGCGGCGCGGGTGCGGGACAGCGCGTAGCGCTCGGCCGGCGAGAGCTGGTCTGTCACCTGCTCAGACTAAGCGCCGCGGCACCCATCACCGGGAGGCGGTCAGGACGCGGCGAGGTCGGCGTCCACGAGGGCGGCCCGGCGGGCCTTGCGTTTGTCGAAGGACAGTGAGACGAAGCACGCCGCGAAGTACAGCACGAGCAGCGGGATCGCCATGATCATCATCGTGATCGGGTCGGTGGCCGGGGTCGCGAGGGCGGTGAAGCCGATCGAGCCGAGCACCGCCCACCGCCAGGCCTTGAGCAGTGCCTTGCCGTTGACGATGCCGATGAGGTCGAGCAGCACCAGGAACACGGGCAGCACGAAGGCGATGCCGGCGACGATCATCAGCTTGAGCACGAAGTTGAAGTAGTCCGTCGCGTGGAGCAGGTTGCTGTTGCCGTTGGGGGTGAACTGCAGGAAGAGGTCGACGATGTGCGGGATGGCGTACCAGCCGATCGTGCAGCCACCGAGGAAGAGCAGGACCGACGGGATGAGGAATCCGAAGACGTACGCCTTCTCGCGGCGGGTGAGCCCCGGAGTGAAGAACGCGAACACCTCATACAGCCACAGCGGGCTCGAGAGGATGATGCCGACGTAGATCGACACCGCCATGTGCATGTCGAAGGCGTCGGTGAGGCCCTGGAAGTTGATCGTCGAGAGCGTGCCCATGCTCTTCACCGGATCGGTCAGCGATGCCCACACCCACGGGTAGAGGAACCAGCCGCCGACGGCGCCGGCCAGGATTCCGGCGGCGGCGATCAATGCGCGGTTTCGGAGCTCCAGCAGGTGCTGGCGGAGGGTCATCCGTTTGTCGGACGACCCCGGCGCCCGCCGACTCTCGGTCGGGGCGCTCATGGGCTAGCTCTTGGTGTCGGACGGCGTCTCGGACTTCGCCGAGGTCTCAGTGGTCTTCTGAGCCTCGTCAGCCTTGACGTCATCGCCGAGGCCCTTCACTTCCTTGCGGAAGACGCGCATCGACTCACCCATGCTCTTGGCGAGGCCGGGAAGACGCGTGGTCCCGAAGAGGAGCAGGATCACCACGAGGATGATGACCCAGAACCACCATTCCCTGAACATAATTTCCTCCGGCTCCAGGCCGCGCGGGCGTCCGAACGGCATTTCGCGACAGTTTACCCGCCGCTGGGTCAGCGGGGCGCTTCGTAGGCGCGGATCGCAGCATCCGCCCAGGTGACGACCTCGTCGCGAGCCGCCTGCGGGCTCAGCACTTCGATGAGGCCGGCGTTGCCCGTGGCGATGCGCTTGAGGCCGTGGAAGTGGGCGACGCGGATGCCGGCCCGCAGCCAGCCGTCGCCGTCGGGGGTCGCGGGCACCGCGCCGAGATAGTCGGCCACGAACGGCAGCGCTGCCTCGGCGATGCGCAGCTCGACGGTGAGGTCGTCGGGCGAGGCCTCGAAGAGCGAATCCGGCAACGTCGCCTCGGCGGCGGAGTCGCCGATCGGTTCGCCGGTCGCGGTAAGACCGCTGATCCGGTCGAGCCGGAAGGTGCGGATGCCCTCGCGCAGGTGGCACCAGGCGCGCAGGTACCAGGTGTCATCGCTCGACTCGAGCCGCAGCGGGTCGACGGAGCGGTGCTCGCGGTTGCCTTCGCCGTCGAGGTAGTCGAACGCGAGCTGTGTTCGCTCGGCGATCGCGCGGCGGATCGCGGCGATGGTCGCGAGCGTCTCGTCGGACTCGGCGGCGGCGATGGCGACGGCCGCCGGCGCCCCCGTCGCGCCGCGTGCGAGCTTGGCCTTGAGTGCGTCGATCGCCGCCGAGTCGTTCTCGGGCAGCGCCTGCAACGACTGGAGGCCGGTGATGAGCACCGCCGCCTCGCGGGCCGAGAGCCGTGGCGAGTCGTCGATCGCGACGCCGTGGGTGAGCACGATGACGTCCTCGTCCTCGAACGCCTCCCAGTCGATGTCGAAGAGGTCGCCGGGATCATAGGCGCGCGTACTGCCGGGGACGCCGCTGACGGCGATGAGCTCGACGGCCCGTCGTACCTCGTCGACGTCGAGGTCGAAGTGCTCGGCGACCTCGGCGACGCTGACGACCTTGGTGACGATGAGATAGGGCACCAGCGAGAGGAGGAGGGTGAGCCGGTCTGGCGTGGCGCCCCGCTCCGCGCGGCGCTCCGGCGGACCGCCGCGCGATGCGGCGCCGCCGACAGGCGGCGGGCCCTGATCGACGGCGCTTTCGTGCAGCGTCCTCGCCGTGCGGAGCCGCTCGAGCACGGCATCCCGCAGCGCCGCCGGCTCCACGACGAGCGCCTCGGGGCCGTAGCCTGCGAGCTCGTCGGCGAGCACGTGGACATCGGCGTAGTGCAGCTCGAGTCGGGTCGCGCCCTCGGCGGTGCCGTAGCGGTGGCCGAGGCGGGCGGCGGCATCCGAGCCGGGCAGGACGTCGACGACCGCCTCGTTCGCGAGCCAGATGCCCTCGAGCTCTCGGAGGTAGCGCTGAGCCGCATCGGTCGGCGCTCGCGGCGCGGGCTGCTTCGTCAGCGTTACCGGGCCGACGATGCGCGAGAGCAGATAGGTGCGCTCGCCCCCGTCGGCGGCGCTGGTGCCGGTGAGGTACCAGCGGCCGCGGAACTGGTAGAGGGCGAGCGGCGCGATCGTGCGCTGCGCTGCCTCGGCCCCGCCGGGCCGCAGGTAGCGGAACTGCACGACGACGCCCTTCTCCAGCGCCTGCGACAGCGGGGCGAAGGCGCGGTCGTGCGTGCTCACCCGCGGCGCGTAGCCGAGAAGCGGGTCGTCGGGGGCGACGCCGAGCGAGCGCAGCTTGATGATGGCGCGGCGGGATTCCGCCGACAGCGACCCCTCCTTCCACACCTCGGCGGCCAGGGTGAGCAGGCCGAGCTCCTCCGGGCTGAACCGCACGTCCTGCGGCAGCTCGTAGGCGCGCTTCGGGATGAGGTAGCGGATGAGCTGGTTGTTGCCGGGCTCATCCCTGGGCTCGCGCGTCTCGAGGGGAATCCCCAGTTCGCGGATCTCGTCCTTGTCGCGCTCGAATTTGCGCTCGAGCGCGGAGTTGTCGCCGCCCTCGCGGTAGTCCTCGGAGTAGCCGTGGACCGACGAGAGGATTTCGGCCTTGGTCAGACCCCGGTCGGTCGCGACGAGCGCCAGCACGAGCGCGAAGAGGCGCTCGTCGACGGAGGCGCGAGCGGGCACGGGTCAGCTCTTGACGCCGAGCAGGTCGATGATGAAGACGACCGAGGTGCCGCTGTTGTCCGCAGCCGGGACGAGCACCACGACCTGCGACCCGATCCGCTGGCCGACGATCGCCTTGGTGAGGCCGTCGGTTCCCGTGAGCCCGATCGTGACGGGGGCGTTCTGGTTCCACGAGGTGCTCGTCACCGTCGGGGTGTTCCAGGTGATCGTCGAGTAGTGCACGACGACCGTGTCCTTGCTGGTGAGCACGGCGCCGTGGCCCGCGATGGAGTCGGCGGACTCGATCGTGGTCGGCGCGGGGGTGTCGGACGGGATGACGATCCCGGGCTGGCCGTTCGGGGCGAGCGTCACCGCCGGGAAGCCTGCGGGCAGGGTCGCCTTCGTGCCCCGGGCCCGTGTCAGCAGGTAGTTGGAGAGATCGGCGACGATGATCGCCGTCGAATCCGCCGCGGCGCCGAGCGTGCTCGCGCCCTCCGCGGCCGGGATCACGATCGCCACTCGTGAGCCCTCGGGGACGCAGCGTAGGGCGTCGGTGAGGCCCTGGCTCCGCAGCACGGAGACCGAGTCCGACGTCCACGTCGAGGGCGCGGCGATGAGCTTGCCCGTGCCGCCGTCGTAGATGTGGAGGTCGAGCTTGGCGTACTGCCCCGCCTGCAGCGGCGCGCCTGTTCCGGCGATGAGCGTCGTGCGCTCGGTCGTCGTCGCGGTCAGCGGCGACGGAACCTTGACGTCGAGCGCGGCCGCGCCGAAGTCGCCCGTCGCACTCACCGAGTCGGACGCCGGCCCGCTCGAGACCAGGCAGTTCGAGTCATTGCCGGATGCCGCGCACCCGGTGAGGGTGGCAGCGGCGAGCGCGACGAGGACGGCGGCGGAGATGAGGGACGGGGTTCTGCGCACGGGACGGCAGTCTATCGGCCGTACTTCTTCGCGGCGGCCGCTCAGTCCGCGGACGGGGCGGTCGAGCGCGAGCGATTCGCGAGGGCCTGGGCCTCGCGGGCCTTCTTCCGCAGCACCTTCGCGCTCTTGCCCTGCTCGCCGAGAGCATCCGGTGTCCAGGCCTCGACGTCCGCGTCGGTGCCCTCCGCCTTGCTGCCGCGCCGGGCCCTCGCCGGGAGCACGACCCCTGGGCCGAGGCGGCGGGCCGTGATGAGGAATCCGGTGTGCCCCACCATGCGGTGATCGGGGCGCACTGCGAGGCCGTCGAGGTGCCAGCCGCGCACCATCGTCTCGTCGGCGTCCGGCTCGGTGAAGAGCCCCGTCCGGCGGATCGCCTCGGCCACGCGGCTGAGCTGCGTCACGGTTGCGACGTAGGCGAGCACCACTCCCCCGGGCTTGAGGGCGGTCGCGGATGCCTCGAGCACCTCCCATGGCGCGAGCATGTCGAGCACCACGCGGTCGACGGATGCTGCCGCGACGGTCTCGCCGAGCACATCGGCGAGGTCGCCGAGGGTCACCGACCAGTTCGCAGGGCTCTCGCCGAAGAATCCGGCGACGTTGCCGGCCGCGATGTCGGCGAACTCCGCACGGCGCTCGACACTGTGGAGGCGCCCGGCCGGACCGACGGCGCGCAGCAGCCAGAGCGACAGCGCGCCGCTGCCCACACCCGCCTCGACGACCGTCGCGCCCGGGAAGATGTCGGCGCGGGCGAGGATCTGCGCGGCATCCTTCGGGTAGATGATGGCCGCCCCTCGCGGCATCGACATGACGAAGTCGCGCAGCAGCGGCCGCAGCGCCAGGTACTCGACGCCGCCGGAGTTGACGACCACCGAGCCGTCGGGCACGCCGATGATGTCGTCGTGGCGGATGTCGCCGCGGTGCGAGTGGAAGACCGCGCCCGGCTCGAGGGAGACGGTGTTCATCCGGCCCCTCGGGTCGGTGAGCTGGACGCGGTCGCCCGGGCGAAACGGGCCGGAGAGGACCGGGGCGGTCATCGGGCGGCGTCCCGGAACCGGCCGGAGGCGAGGGCCCTGATGTCGTCGACGGTGCGCCCGGCGAGGGTCGGCCACAGCGTGTGCTCGTCCGACTCGGGAAGCGGCACGAGGTGCGGCACCCCGATCGTCATCGCGCCGGACGCGACCGCGGCGGCGAGCCCCGTGAGGGAGTCCTCGATCGCGACGCACCGGGCGGCGTCTACCCCCAGCCGCGCGGCGGCGGTGAGGTACGCCTCGGGGTGCGGCTTGCCGTTCACCACCTCGTCGCCGGCGATGATCGCGTCGAAGGGTTCGAAAGGGATGTATGAGGCGATCTGCTCGGCCATCCGCCGGTACGACATCGTCACGAGCGCGGTCCTGACGCTTGCCTCGCGCAGCTCGCGCAGCAGCTCCTGGGCGCCGGGCCGCCACGGCACGCCGATCTCGGCGAGCTGCTGCTGCACCCGAGCGGTGAGCGCCGGAACGATCTCGTCGATCGAGAGGTCGACGCCGCGGCGCTGGAGCTGGCCGGCCGACCAGGAGAGCTCGCCGCCGACGAGGGTGAGCGCGTCGTCGTGCGTCCAGGTGCCGCCGAAGGAGTGCACAAGTTCGGTCTCGGCCGCCATCCAATACGGCTCGGTATCGACGAGCGTGCCGTCCATGTCCCACAGCACGGCGGCGGGGAGGGCTGTCACGGGGCCGAGTCTAGCGGGGCGTCCCGGTGCCATCCCGTGGGCGGATTCCCAGCCGCATTCCACGGCGGGGCGCACCGCGCGGCCTATTGTGTGAGGAGGACGGGCCGCCTCGGGAGCCCGGAAGGTTGGTGCAGTGGCAGATCGCAGCGAGGTCCTCGCCGGACGTATCCTCGTCGTCGCCTTCGAGGGTTGGAATGACGCCGGCGAAGCTGCGAGCGGTGCCGTGCGGACATTGAAGGACGTCCTTGACGTCGTGCCGCTGCACGAGATCGACCCCGAGCTCTACTACGACTACCAGTTCACTCGTCCCGTGAGTTCGTTCGACGACGACGGCCGCCGGATCCTCTCCTGGCCGGGCGCCGCGTTCTACGGCCCGCGCTCGCCGGGGCACGGTCCGAAGGTGCCGCACAGCATGGCCGAGGACGCCGAGATGCAGGTGAGCGGGCACAACGAGTCCAACATCTATCTGGTGCTCGGCACCGAACCGTCGCGCACCTGGAAGGCGTTCGCCGCCGAGATCATGGACGCCGCGCTCGCCGCCGACATCGGCACGATCGTCTTCCTCGGGTCGATGCTCGCCGATGTGCCGCACACCCGGCCCATCACCGTCTTCGCGGCCTCGGACAACCCGCTGGTGCGCCGCCAGCTCGACATCGAGCGCTCGACCTACGAAGGTCCCACGGGCATCCTCGGGGTGCTCGGGGATGCCGCGGAGCAGCTCGGAATCCCCACGATCTCGATCTGGGCCTCGGTGCCGCACTACGTGCACAACGCCCCGTCTCCCAAGGCGATGCTGGCCCTCATCGACAAGCTCGAGGAGCTCGTCGACGTGACGATCCCGCGCGGCGATCTCGTCGCCGAGTCGGCGGCGTGGGAATCCGGTATCGACGCACTCGCGGCGGACGACGAGGACATGGCGGCCTACATCGAGCAGCTCGAGGAGCAGCGGGACACCGTCGAGTCGCCCGAGGCGTCCGGCGAGGCGATCGCGAAGGAGTTCGAGCGCTACCTGCGCCACCGCGAGAAGCCAGGCGACGGCGGGCCGGTCACGGGTCAGGGGTAGGCCGGGCCGGGAGCCCGAGGTCTGGGCGTGCGTGCGCTCGGGCTGAGATCCGGAGGACATGCCGTGGCTACCAGCCTTTGCGTCGGCGTGTCGGCCGGGACTCAGCCCGAAGGTCGACCGCCGGGCTGCGCGCGCCGCCCTGCTCCGACGCGAGCATCAGCTCGATGACGGAGAGCACGGCATCCCAGTCATGATCGACCTGACCAGGGTCGACTCTCAGCACCCGGATTCCCCAGGACCGGGTTGCCAGGTCGCGCCGCCGATCCTCGGCGACCGAGTTCTCGTGGGTCTTCCCGTCGGTTTCCACGGCGAGGACCCCGTCGACGAGGTTGTCGACGTGCCCGACTCCGGGGATGAGCGCCTGAGGCTCGACCCGATGCCCGAGTCGAGTGAGACGCAGGCGAACGAGCGTCTCGTATCCTGACTGCGCGCGGAATTCGGTGTCCACCTCACCCAGCACCGAGGCCAGCCGCCGAGGAGCGGCTGCGATCACCATGAGTGCCTGATCCGCGCTGATCGCCTTGAGGCGCACTGCGGACTCGATAGCGGCGACCACGTCGTCTGGTGGGAGGCATCCCATCGCCTGACGGAGCGCCTCTGGAACCGATACCCACAGGCGGTCATGGCTGGGAAACGACTCGCCGGCCCAGTGGGCCACGGCGTATCGGGCTGCTTCGCGCATCCGCTGAGTGCGGCGCGAGGTCCCTTGTGCATAGCGCAGGTGGGTTCCACGGGATGCCCCGGTCCAGATTCCGGCGGCGCGCAAGACCGTGATGCAGTCGAGCCTGGCCGCGCAGTTCAACGCGTAGCGCTCGTCCTCTGTGAGATGGGCGCAGCAGAGCAATCCTCTGCGGATGCGGATGATCCTTCGGTCACCGGACAGCGCAGCGACGGCGCCCCGCGAATATCCGGCAGTGATGAGCTGGGCGGTGGTGGCGACGTGGCTGAGGGCGCAGAGGGGCGAGTTCACCGCCGGAGGATTGGGCCGAGGTCCTTGCGGGCCTGCTCGCCCGCCGCGTTCCTGTGCGTTCTGCCTCCGACACTGGACTGTGGAGGGGAAGGGCAAAGGGCTCCGAGCTCAGGGCCTCCGCACTCTGCCGGTCGACGTGCGTGCGCTCGGGCTGAGATCCGGGCGCCTCGCCGCAGCTCGGTGTGCGCAATCCGGAGTGTCTCGCCGTCTCTCAGCCGGAGCGCGCCGAGGTCGCGCCCTCGGCGCGACGCTAGGCGAGGCGGATGCCGAGCAGCGCGTCGACCGCGGCGACGAGGTCGCTCGTCAGGGTGCCGGTCTGCGCGGCGGCGTCGACGACGGCGAGGGCGGCAGGGGTGTCGAGGTCGACGTGCAGGGCGGCGCGGACGGCGGCGAGCGGTGCAGACTCCGCGGGCACGCCCCCGTGGCCTCCCCCGGTCGCCTTCGGCGGCCGGTCGGCCGGCGGAGTCGCGGAATCCACTGCGGCACGCCACCGGGCGAGGCGCGTCTGCGCGTCGACGAGGGCGGAATCCGTCCACTCCCAGTCGTCGCGGTAGTGGCGGGCGAGGAGGGCGAGCCGGATGGCCCCGGGGTCGACTCCGGCATCCCGCAGCGCCGAGACGAGCACCAGGTTGCCCAGCGACTTGCTCATCTTCTCGCCGCGGTACGCCACCATGCCGGCGTGCACGTAGGCACGGGCGTGCGGCCGGCCGGTGAGCGCCGCGGCGGTGCCCGCTCCTAGGTCGTGGTGCGGGAAGAGCAGGTCGGAGCCGCCCCCCTGCACGGTGATCGGGGCGCCGAGCTCGCGCGCGGCGATGACGGAGCATTCGATGTGCCAGCCGGGTCGCCCGGCGCCGACCGGCGAGGGCCAGGACGGCTCGCCGGGTCGCGCATGCCGCCACAGCAGTGCATCGAGCGCATCGCGCTTCCCGGCGCGGCCGGGGTCGCCGCCGCGCTCGCCGAAGAGGCGCAGCATCCCTGCCCGGTCGAGGTGGCTCTCTTCGCCCGCCGCCCAGGCGGTCGCGGCCTCCGCGGCGGCCGTGTCGAAATAGATGTCGGCGGGCCCGCCGGGCGCCTCCGCGACCGGGTAGGCGAGGCCGCGGGCGACGAGATCGGCGACGGCAGCCGCGATCGGGTCGATGACCTCGGTGACCGCGACGTAGGCGTCCGGCGGGATGACGGCGAGCGCGGCCATGTCGAGTCGGAACCGCTCCACCTCGCGTGCGGCGAGGTCGCGCCAGTCCTCCCCCGTCGCGCTCGCGCGCTCGAGGAGCGGGTCGTCGACGTCGGTGACGTTCTGGGCGTAGCGGACGGCGAATCCGGCATCCCGCCACACCCGCTGCAGCGTGTCGAAGGCGAGATAGGTCGCGGCGTGGCCGAGATGGGTGGCGTCGTACGGCGTGATGCCGCACACGTACAGCGTGACGGGCTCGCCGGGCGCGGCCGGGCCGAGCTCGACGAGCGCGCGCTCCTGGTCGTCGTAGACGAGCGGCGCGGTGGAGCGGCCGGGCAGCTCGGGGAGCCGCGGTGCGGGCCAGGAGCGCATCAGTAGGTCGTCAGCAGGTCGGCGAGCACCGATCGGCCGAAGACCAGCGCGTCGAGCGGCACCCGCTCGTCGACGCCGTGGAACATGCCCGGGAAGTCGAGGTGCGCGGGCAGGCGCAGCGGGGCGAATCCGTAGCCCCTGATGCCGAGCCGGGCGAGCGCCTTGTTGTCGGTGCCGCCCGACATGAGGTACGGCAGCACCGGCGCGCCCGGGTCGTGCCGGCCGAGGGCCGCGACGCAGGCGTCGACGAGGGCGCCGTCGAAGGGGTGCTCCATGCCGATGTCCTGGTGCAGCACCTCGATCTCGACGTCGTCGCCCGCGACCGCCTGGAGCAGGTCGAGCACCTCGGCCTCGTACCCCGGCAGCGGGCGGATGTCGACGAGCGCCTCCGCCTTCTCCGGGATGACATTGTGCTTGTAGCCCGCGGTGAGCCCGGTCGGGTTCGCGGTGTGGCGGAGGGTGGCGAGGATGAATCCGGATGCCGAGCCCGTGCGCAGCACCACCTCGTCCGGCCCGACCTGCTCGGGGTCGACCTCGAGCAGGGCCGCGAGCTCGCGGACGAGCTCGGCCGTCGTGCCGGTGAGCTGCACCGGGAAGTCGAGGGCGCCGATCGCGGCGACGGCGCGTGCCAGCGTCACGACGGCGTTCTCGGGCGCCAGCCGCGAGCCGTGCCCGGCCGGCCCGTGTGCGGTCAGCCGGGCCCAGATCAGGGCCTTCTCACCGGTCTGCAGCAGGTAGGCGCGCCTGCCGCCGACGTCGATGGAGTAGCCGCCGACCTCGCCGATCGCCTCGGTGGCGCCGGCGAAGAGCTCGGGGCGCTCGCGCACGAGGATGTGGGAGCCGAGGCGTCCGCCGTCCTCCTCGTCGGAGAAGAACGCGATGACGAGGTCTCGCTCGGGGCCGCCGGCGGCGAGGACATCCCCCAGGGCGGTGAGGATCATCGCGTCGGTGTTCTTCATGTCGACGGCGCCGCGGCCCCACAGCATCCCGTCCTTGATGACGCCCGCGAAGGGGTCGACGCTCCACTGCGCCGGGTCGGCGGGGACGACGTCGGTGTGCCCGTGGACGACGAGTGCCGGCTTCGCGGCATCGCGGCCGGGAACGCGCGCGACGACGCTGGTGCGGCGCGGGGCCGCGTCGACGAGCTCGGGGTTCAGCCCCAGGCCGACCAGGTACCCCTCGATGTACTCGGCCGCCTCGGCCTCGCCGTTGGAGCGGCCTTCGCCGAAGTTCGACGTGTCGATGCGGATGAGATCGGCTGCGATCCGCGCGGTCTCGTCGAGGGGTCCGTCAGGCGATCCGTCAAACTCGGGGGCGTCTGGGCTCATGCTGCCCAACCTACCGGCTCGTGATAATGTCGTTCCTCGGCGCCGCTGCGGCGGACGCCTCGTGCACGCGCGGGTGGCGGAATTGGCAGACGCGCTAGCTTGAGGTGCTAGTGACCGTATAGGTCGTGGGGGTTCAAGTCCCCTCTCGCGCACGATTCAGAAATGACCCCTGATCAGGAATTTTGTTCCTGATCTTGGGGGTCGTTCTGGTTTCTGTGCCGGGGCGTGCGCTGGGGCTCTCCGGGGTGTGCCGGGAAGCGGTCTGCTGCGCGCTGGATTGCGGGACTCCGCTTCGTTTCAGCGCTCGTCCACCTCGCGGCGGTGCGCGGCCCGCACGACCGTGACACCTAGTTCCACTGCGTGCACATCTGGTGCGACGGGGTGCCTCTCGGTTCCGGGCCGTTCTCCTCTCAGCGGATGCCCATAGCGTTGCGCCATGGCCGACATCGTGCTCTTCCATCACGCCGGCGGGCTCACCCGCGGCGTCATCGCGTTCGCCGACCGGCTGCGCGCCGCCGGGCACAGCGTCGAGACCCCCGACGTCTTCGGCGGCTACACCTTCGACGACATCGAGGACGGCATGCGCTACGCCGGTGAGCTCGGCGACGAGGAGCTCGCCGAGCGCGCGTTCGAGGCGGTGTCGACGCTGCCGGCGGGCCTGGTGTACGTCGGGATGTCGCTGGGCTGCGCTCTCGCCGCGCAGGTGCTCCTCACCCGCGGCGATGCGCAGGGCGCGGTGTTCCTCTACGGTGCGGTGGCGCCCGGCTGGTTCGGCGAAGACTGGCCGGACGGGGTGCCCGCGCAGAGCCATCAGACCGAGTACGACCCGCGGCGCGAAGTCGAGGTCGACACGGCGATGGAGTACGAGATCCCGGGCGCCGAGATGTATCTCTACCCCGGCTCAGGGCACCTCTTCGCCGAGGCCGGGCACGAGGACTACGATCCCGAGGCCGCGCAACTCGCCCTCAATCGCATCCTGCGGTTTCTCGAGGCGATCGCGTAGCGGCTCAGACCGCCGTGATGACGCCGGTCGCGAGCAGCACCCCGACGACGACTGCGGCACCGACGCGGTACCAGATGAAGACGCTGATCGGGTGCTTCTGCACGTAGCGCAGCAGCCATGCGATCGACAGGTACGCCACGACGAGGCTCACGATCGTCGCGATCGCGGTGCCGCCCCAGCCGAAATAGCTGCTCGAGACGTCCGACGCGCTCGTCAGCGCCTCGAAGCCGCCCGCTGCGACGAGCGCCGGAATGGACAGCAGGAACGAGATCCGCGTCGCGGCGACGCGGTCGAGGCCGCGGAAGAGGCCCGCGCTGATCGTCGCGCCCGAGCGGGACACGCCGGGGATGAGCGAGAAGCACTGCACGAGGCCGATGACGACGGCATCCACCCAGTTCATCTGCTGCTCGCCGCGCTGCCTCGTCGCCACCCGCTCGGCGAACCACATCACGGCGCTCCACACGATGAGCGCCACCACGACGACCCAGAGATTGCGCAGCGGCCCCGAGATGACGTGCCGGAGCGCGAAGCCGATGACGCCCACCGGGATCGTGCCGATGATGACGAACCACGCCTCGCGGTAGCTCTGGTCGCGCTTCGCCGGGTTGGCGAGCCCGCGGAAGAAGGCCGCGACGAGACGGACGATGTCGCGCCAGAAGTAGATGATGACGGCGATGATCGCCCCGACCTGGATGATCGCGGTGAACGCCGTGATGCCGGGGGCCGCGACGTCGAGGCCGAAGAGCTTCTCGACGATCGTGAGGTGCCCGGTCGACGAGACCGGGAGGAACTCGGTGACGCCTTCGATGATGCCGAGGACGAGAGCGACGATGAAGTTCACGCGGGGATTCCTTTCGGAGGCCGCCGGAAGGGCGGCTCAAAGAGGACGGTAACAGCGCTCACGGGCTGAGCTCGGCAATCGCCCGGGCGTTGCTCTCGAACACCTTCGCCGAGCCGAGCAGACCGTAGTGCTCGAGCTCGATGCGGAGCGCCGCGCGGGCGCGGGAGTAGTCGGTGGCGACACCCAGCGACCGGGCCCAGCTGATCGCCTCGCGGGCCACGAGCGCGCCGGTCGCGTCGAATCCCGTGATCGCCTCGCAGTCGATGACGAGGTGCCCGAGGCCCGCCGGTCGGGCGGCGGTGACGGCACGGTGGATGCCGCGCTCGAAGGCGTCCCCCGTCGCCGAGGTGACCGGGCCGGCGAAGCGCACGATGACGATACCGGGCGCCGACACCGTGCGGCCGGCCTGCGTCTCGCGGAGGCTCGCACGCGGACGGTCGTCGCCGTCGACGAGGTCGGACTGCGGGCTCGCGGCAGTGCGCAGCACGCCAAGCAGGCTCATGCCGACGGCGACCGCGATGCCGATGAGGGCGCCGAACGCGATCGTCGCGGCGAAGGCGAGTGCGGCGACGAGGAAGTCGAGCTTGCGCACTCCCCAGAGCCGGGTGAACTCGCTGGGGCGCGTGAGAGGGGCGAGCGCCAGCAGCACGATCGCAGCCATCGTCGGGAGCGGGACGGTTCCGAGGAGCGAGGCTCCGAAGGTGACGAAGGCGAGGACGAGGACGGCGGAGACGACGCCGGGAAGCTGCGAGGACGCGCCCGCCTGGGTGAGGCGTCGGCTGCGCTCGGGCGAGACGCCGACCGCGAAGCCCCCCGTGATGCCGGCGGCGAAGTCGGCGGCGGCGAAGCCGAAGGGGCTGCGGTGCTGGCGGTCGACGAAGCCCGTCTCGGAGACCGTGACGAGTGCGATGGCGATCGCGCTCGGGATGAGCTCGAGCCAGGAGCCCCATGGGATCACCGGCCAGGAGAACGGCGGCGTCGCGGCCTGGATCTGAGGCGCGAGGGCGATGCCGTGGCCGCGCAGGCCGAAGACCTGGAACGCGGTCGTGCTCGCAGCGAGGACGAGGATCTCCCAGGGGAGGAACTTCGTGATGCGGTGGCCGATCGCGATTACTGCGAGACCGAGCACGCCGAAGGCGACCGCCCACCACTGCACCGCCCCGAGACCCGCGCCGACCTGGGAGACGAGTTGCGGTGTGCCGAGCGGCGCATCGACCGGAATGCCGAGGATGCCCGCCGCCTGGCGGATGACGAGGCCGAGCACCGCCGCCGAGGCCACGCCGAGCATCGCCGGGCGCGACAGCGCCGCCTGCACGAAGCCGAGGCGGAGCATCGCGATGAGGGCGAGGGCGAGCGCGGCGAGCAGTGCCTGCGCGGTGGCGAGCTGCACCCCGGACGCGCCCGAGGCGAGCGGCAGCGACGAGGCCGCAATGGCTGTGACCACAGGGGCCGGACCCACGACGAGCCGCCCGCTGGTGGCGAGCAGCGCGAACAGCACGGCGGGGACGATGAGCGCGTAGAGCCCCGTCGTCGGCGGCAGGCCGGCGGCCTCAGCGTAGGCGACCGCGAGCGGCACCGAGACCACGGCGAGCGTGACGCCCGAGAACGCCTCGCGCCGCCAGACCTGTCGGGTGAGGCCTGCGAAGATCGCCATGCCGACCATACTGCCGCGCGGCGCGGACCGATCGCCGCCGTGTTCGAGCCGATGTCGGCGGGGGACTTGACACTGTAGAACATGTGTTCGATTATGACGGGATGCCAATGACATCGGCATTCGAACTCCTCCCTGTGGAGAGAGCCGCCGCCGACCTCGAGCGGGTGCGCGAGCTGAACGCGCGCGTCCGTTCCCTGCAGCGCATCACGCTCGCGGGCTCCGCCGTCGAGGGCTCCCCCGTGCTGCCGACGCTGCCGGATCTCCAGACCCTGCTGCCCGGCGGGGGCTTGCAGCCCGGCGGCGTCTACAGCGTCATCGGGTCGACGAGCCTGCTCATGGGGCTGCTCGCCGGGCCCAGCGCGGCAGGGCTGTGGTGCGCGGTCGTCGGCGTGCCGTGGTTCGGCGCGGAAGCGGCATCCCGTCTCGGCATCGACCTCTCGCGGCTCGTGCTCGTGCCCTCCCCCGGCTCCGCGTGGCTTGCGGTCGTCGCTGCCCTCGCCGACGCGCTGCGGGTCGTCGCGGTGCGGCCGGCCTCGCGGGTGAGTGAGACGGACGCTGCGCGGCTGCGCGCCCGGCTGCGCCAGCATGATGCCGCGCTCATCGCCTTCGGCGAGTGGCCTGGGGCGACCGCGCGGCTGTCCGTCGCGCACAGCGCATGGCAGGGCATGGGGCAGGGTCACGGGTATCCGCGCGAGCGCGTCGTCACCGTGCGCGCCGAGGTGCGCGGTGTCGCCCGGCAGGGCGAGTGGGCGGTCGCATGAACGAGCTGACGCGTTCGATGGTGCTGTGGTGCCCGGACTGGCCGGTGCGCGCCCATGCGCTGCAGCATCCCGAGCTCGACGGGGACGCCCCGCTCGCACTCATCGACAAGGGCGAGGTGTTCGCCTGCTCGGCCGCGGCCCGCGCCGCCGGGGTCGCACGCGGCCTCAGGGTGCGCGAAGCGCAGGCGCGCTGCCCTGCTCTGGCGGTCGTCGCCTATGACGCCGCCCTCGACGCGCGGCTCTTCGAGCCGGTGCTCGCCGCGATCGAGCAGCTCGTGCCCGGGGTGCAGCCGATCCGGCCCGGCCTGTTCGCGCTGCGCACCCGGGGGCCTGCCCGGTACTACGGCGGCGAGCAGCCCCTCGCCGCGACCCTCATCGCCGCGCTCGGCAGCGTCGGTGTCCCGGATGCGCGCGCCGGAGCGGCAGACGGCCCGTTCGCAGCCCAGCTCGCCGTCCAGGCGACGTCGGCGGAGTCCGCCGTGCTCCTCGTGCCACCGGGGAGCACATCCGAATTCCTCGCCGGGCAGAGCGTCGAGGCGGTCGGCGACGTCGGGTTCGCCGAGCTGTGCCGCCGACTCGGCCTCTCGACGCTGGGGTCTCTCGCCGGCTTCGGAGAGGACGAGCTGGCGACCCGCTTCGGCGCATTGGGCCTCAGGGTCCACGCCCTCGTGACCGGGCGCGACGCGGAGACGGTGGTGTCGCGTCCGGCCGCGGCGCAGCTCGAGCGGTCGATCGCCTTCGACGACGGCGTCGACCGCGTCGATCAGCTCGCGTTCGCCATTCGCGCCACTGCCGATGAGGTCGTCGCCGCGCTCATCGCGGCCCATCTGGTCTGCACGGCGGTCACGGTGACCATGGAGACAGAGGGCGAGACGAGCGTGCGCACCTGGCTGCATCCGCGCTGGTTCACCGCCGCCGATCTCGTCGACCGGGTGCGCTGGCAGCTTCACGGGGTCGGCGGGGCGCTCGGCCTGTCCTCCCCGGTGCTGCGCGTCACCCTCACTCCTGAGAGCGTCGACTCCGTCCACCATCACGAGGAGGGGCTGTGGGGCGATGCGCCCGACGAGCGGGTGCACCACGCCCTCTCGCGGGTGCAGAGCATGCTCGGCCACGAGGGCGTTGTCACCGCGCGCGTCGGTGGTGGTCGGCTGCTCGACGAGCGCGAGGTGCTCGTGCCCTGGGGCGATCCGGTTCCGGCCGAGATCGCGGGGGCCGCGAAGGGGCCGTGGCCGGGGGCGCTTCCCGACCCGCTGCCTGCGACAGTGTTCCGGCAACGGCTGGCGGTCTCGGTGGCGGACTCCTCGGGTGAGCCGGTGCTGATGGACGGGTCCGGCGCCCTCACCGGCGATCCGGCTGTGCTTGTCGTCGGGGCGATCACGGCGGTCGTCATCGCCTGGGCCGGCCCGTGGCCGGTCATCGAGCGGTGGTGGGACGCCGCTGCTGCTCGCGGGGTGCAGCGGCTCAGTCTCATCGACGAGGTCGGAACCGCCTGGCTGCTCGTGTTCGAGGGCGGCGCGTGGGCGGCGGAGGCGCGGTATGACTAGGTGCGATCGACCAGCGGTCGTGTCCGGAAGGCGGCGATTCTGATGGGGTTCTCCAATCCGCCGATCCCGTGGTCGGAACTCGAGCGCACGCTCTCGGACCGGGACGCGTCGGGCTCGCGCGAACCAGAGCGCCCGTCGGGTCGGAAGCGCCGCCGCGAGCTGCCCGATCCCCCTCTCGTCGCGCTCGGCGATCTCCGCGACGATCTCGTCACGCCCTATGCGGAGTTGCACGCTCACTCCAGTTTCAGCTTCCTCGACGGGGCGAGCGACCCGGCCCGACTCGTCGCCGAGGCGGCACGGCTGCGCCTGGCCGGCCTCGCCATCACCGATCACGACGGCCTCTACGGCGTCGTCCGGATGGCCGAGGCGGCGGAGGTCTATTCGACAGAGCTGAAGACGGTCTTCGGCGCCGAGCTGTCGCTCGGACTCGGCGCCCCGCAGAGCGGCATCGCGGACCCCGAAGGGAGCCACCTGCTCGTCCTCGCCCGGGGGGCGGAGGGATACCACGCCCTCGCCGCCGCTCTCACCGAGGCTCAGCTCGCCGGCGATGCCGAGAAGGGGAGGCCGGAATACTCGCTCGAGAGGCTCGCCGAGCGGGGGCGCGGCCGCTGGACGGTCCTCACCGGGTGCCGCAAGGGCGCAGTGCGGCAGGCGCTCACCGTTCCGGGCGTCGACCGCGGGTCGGCCGCGGCCGCGGCGGGTCGGGAACTCGACCGATTGATCGACCTGTTCGGGCGCGAGAACGTGCTCGTCGAGCTCTACGACCATGGCGAGGCGCTCGCGAGCACCTGGAACGACGCGCTGGCCGGACTCGCGGCATCCCGGCATCTCGCGGTCGTCGCCACGGGCAACGTGCACTACGCCACGCCGGCGCAGCGGCCGCTCGCCGACGCGGTGGCCGCGGTGCGTGCCCGGCGCAGCCTCGACGAACTGGACCCGTGGCTGCCGGCGGGGTCGGCTCATCTGCGCAGCGGCGCCGAGATGGCTGCGCTGTTCCGCCGCTACCCCGGGGCGGTCGAGCGCACTGTCGACGTCGCCGCCGAGCTCGCCTTCTCGCTGCGGAAGGCCCGGCCCGGCCTGCCGATGCTCGATGTGCCGGCGGGCCACACGCCCATGAGCCGTCTGCGCGAGCTCGTCGAACAGGGCATCCGTGAGAAATATGCGCAGGAGAGGCGGCCCGGCCTCCTCTCCGAGGTGCGCGTGCGGATGGAGAGCGAGCTGAAGGTCATCGAGAACAAGGACTTCCCCGGTTATTTCCTCATCGTGCACGATATTGTGCAATTTGCTAGAAGGAGGGGGATCCTCTGCCAGGGCCGCGGCTCGGCGGCGAACTCAGCGGTGTGCTACGTACTCGGCATCACCTCCGTCGATCCGATCTTCTATCGGCTGCCGTTCGAGCGGTTCCTCTCCTCCTTGCGCCCGGAGGAGCCCGACATCGACGTCGACTTCGAGGCAGGGCGCCGCGAGGAGGTGATCCAGTACGTCTATGGGAAGTACGGCCGCGACAGGGCCGCCCAGGTCGCCACGGTCATCAGCTACCAGCCCAAGGCCGCCGTGCGCGACATGGCAAAGGCCCTCGGCCACTCCCCCGGCCAGCAGGACGCCTGGAGCAAGCGCTTCGAGCGCTCCCGAGGGCTGCAGGCCGGCGATTCCGCCGACATCCCGAGTCCCGTGCTCGAACTGGCCGAGCAGCTCAGGAAGGCGCCCCGGCACCTCGGCATCCACTCCGGCGGGATGGTGCTCACCCGGCAGCCCGTCGGCGAGGTCTGCCCCATCGAGCATGCGCGCATGGTCGACCGCACGGTGCTGCAATGGGACAAGGACGACTGCGAGTGGATGGGGCTGGTCAAGTTCGATCTGCTCGGCCTCGGCATGCTCTCGGCCATCCACCAGGTCTTCGACCAGGTCGGCTCGCTCGGGGAGAGCTGGACCATCGAGACGATCCCGCGCGAGGAGCCGGCGGTCTACGACATGCTCTGCCGTGCGGATGCGATCGGCGTGTTCCAGGTCGAGAGCAGGGCGCAACTCGCGACGCTTCCCCGACTCAAGCCGCGGCGCTTCTACGACCTGGTCGTCGAGGTCGCGCTCATCCGGCCCGGGCCGATCCAGGGCGGCGCGGTGCACCCGTATATCCGGCGCCGCGCCGGGGAGGAGAAGGTGACCTACCAGCACCCTGCGCTGGAGCCCGTGCTCAAGCGCACCTACGGTGTTCCGCTCTTCCAGGAGCAGGTCATGCAGATGGCGGTCGCCGTCGGCGGCTGCAGCCCGGAGGACGCCGACCTGCTGCGCCGCTCGATGGGCTCGAAGCGCGGTCAGGAGCGCATCGAGACGCTGCAGGAGAAGCTCTTCGCCGGCATGGCCGCGAACGGCATCACGGAAGCCGATGCCCAGAGCATCTACGGCAAGATCAAGGCCTTCGCCGACTTCGGCTTCGCCGAGAGCCATGCTCTGAGCTTCGCGGTGCTCGTCTACGCGAGCTCGTGGCTCAAGCTGCACTACCCGGCTGCCTTCCTCGCCGGTCTGCTGCGCTCCCAGCCGATGGGCTTCTACTCCTCGCAGACCCTGGTGGCCGACGCGGTCCGCCACGGGGTCGAGGTGCGGCAGGTCGACATCGCACGCTCCGAGGCGGACGCCGCGCTCGAGCCGATCGCGCCCGCGCGCACAGGCCCGACCGGGCGGGCCTCCTGCCTGCAGCACACCACGACGCGCAGCGGCGACCCCGACGACCTCGACGAAGCGGACGAGTTCGACCCCTCCGCTCCCGACGGCTCCGCAGAGCACCGGCGCGACGGCGCCTCTGCGGTGAGGCTCGGCCTCGCCCAGGTGCGCGCGATCGGGTCGGAGCTGGCTGCGCGGATCGTCGCCGAGCGCGAGGCATCCGGGTCCTACCGCGATCAGTACGACCTGGCCGAGCGAGTGGGGCTGAGCACCCTGCAGCTGGAATCCCTTGCGGCCGCGGGCGCCTTTGAGTCATTCGGAAAGTCGCGCCGCGAAGCCATCTGGATCGCGGGGAGCGCCTCTCGGGTGCACCGTGATCACCTTCCGGGAAGCCATCTCGTGGTGCAGCCCCCGCTGCTGCCCGCTCTCGGCCCCGCCGACCGGCTCGCCTACGACATGTGGGCCACCGGGGTCTCCCCCGACGACCATCCTCTCCGGCACGAGCGCGTTCGGCTTGCGAGCAGCGGGGTGCTCACCGCGGTCCAGCTTGCGACCCACGAACCGGGGCGGCGGGTGAGCATCGGCGGCGTCGTCACTCATCGGCAGCACCCCACGACCGCCGGGGGGATCACGTTCCTCAATCTCGAGGACGAGACAGGGCTGACCAATGTGGTGGTCGCGCGGGGGGTGTGGCAGAAGTACCGCCGGGTGGCCCGCGAGTCGAGCGCGCTGGTGGTACGCGGCATCCTCCAGCGCTCCCCCGAGGGGGTGATCAGCGTCGTCGCCGACCGGATCGATCCGCTGCCGATCGCGGTGCGGACCACGTCGCGCGACTTCCGCTGAGGGCGCCGATCCGAGGGATCGCCAGAGGCGGCCTCATCGCCGAAAGCGGGGCTCAGATATGCCCCAGCTGCTTCCGCAGCAGCTGGATGCGCGCCTCGAGCTGCGTCACGCTCGCCTGGGCGACAGCCGGCCCACCGCACCGGCGCCGCAGCTCGGCGTGGATGAGTCCATGGGCCTCGCCGGAGTTGCGGGCGTACAGCCCGACGAGCGAGTTGAGCAGGGTGCGCTGCTCCTTGAGGGTGCGGTAGAGGGGCAGCGGCTTCGCCGGGCTCCCGGACCTGGCCTCCCCGCCTGTCGGCGGCGCCGACTCGCGCGACGATCCGCTGGATCGTCGCTGCCGAGCGAGTTGCCGTTGCTGGCGATGCGCGAGCAGCTCGTGCACCTGCTCGGGTTCGAGGATGCCGGGCAGGCCGATGAAGTCCCACTCCTCGTCGCTGCCCGGTTCGGCGAATGCGCCGAAGTCGCGCCCGTCGTAGACGACGCGGTCGAAGGCGGCGGCCGACGACACCGCCTCGAAGGCGAACTCGTCGGCCAGCGTCTCGGAGGCGCGCTCCTCGCGCTGCGCCGATTCGAGCAGGGAATCGTCGAGGCCGTCCTCGACGGCGGAATCCCGGTCGAGCGCGTGGTCGCGCTCCAGTTCCAGCGCAGCGGCGAGGGCCACGAGCTGCGGCACGTCGGGCAGGAACACCGATGCGGTCTCGCCGCGGCGGCGGGCGCGCACGAAGCGCCCGATCGCCTGGGCGAAGAACAACGGCGTCGACGAGTTCGTCGCATAGACGCCGACGGCGAGGCGCGGCACATCGACGCCCTCCGACACCATGCGCACCGCGACCATCCAGCGCTCGTTGCCGCCCGCGAAGGCGGCGATGCGCTCCGATGCCGTCTTCTCGTCGCTGAGCACCACCACGGGCTCCTGCCCGGTGATTCCGCGGAGGATCGCGGCATACGCCCTCGCCTGCTCGCGATCCGTCGCGATGACGAGGCCTCCGGCATCCGGAATCGACTCGCGCACCTCGGTGAGTCGGCGATCGGCGGCCGTCAGTACCGCCGGGATCCATTCCCCCTTCGGGTCGAGCGCGGTGCGCCACGCCTGGGCTGTCACATCGCGCGTGTTGCCCTCGCCGAGGCGCGCCTCCATCTGCTCGCCCGACCGGGTGCGCCAGCGGGCGTGGCCGGCGTACACCATGAAGAGCACCGGGCGCACGACGCCGTCGGCCAGCGCCCTGCCGTACCCGTAGTCGTAGTCGGTACGGGATCGGCGGATGCCGTCCTCGCCGCGTTCGTAGCTGACGAACGGGATCGGCGCGGTGTCGGAGCGGAACGGCGTTCCCGTCAGCGACAGGCGGCGCGTCGCGCGCTCGAACGCCTCGCGCGTCGCGTCGCCCCAGGACAGCGCATCGCCGCCGTGGTGCACCTCGTCGAGGACGACGAGCGTGCGATGCTCTGCGACGAGGTCGGCGAACACCTGCGGCTTGACGGCCACTTGCGCATACGTCACCGCGATGCCGCGGAAGTGCCGGCCGAAGCGGCGGGACGCGGTGCGGAACGCCGGATCGAGGTGCAGGCCCACCCGGTCGGCGGCCTCCGCCCACTGCCGCTTGAGATGCTCGGTCGGGGTGACGACGATGATGCGATCGATCTCGTGCCGGTGCACGAGCTCGATCGCCAGGCGCAACGCGAACGTCGTCTTGCCGGCGCCCGGGGTGGCCGAGGCGAGGAAGTCGTGCGGCTCGGCGGTGAAGTACCGCTCGAGAGCCTCCTCCTGCCAGGCGCGCAGCTTGCTCGCGGTGCCCCAGGGGGCGCGCAGCGGCCAGGCGGGCGAGAGATCGGCGGCGGCGTACCCGGCGCGGCCGGGCGGCTCTGCGGCCGCGAACACAGACATTCCTTCGAGCGTAACGTCACAGTACGGCGAGGATGTGGACCCGAAGCGGCCGAGGCTCGAGCCGATCGGCGATGAGGCTTCGTGCTCAGAACCAGTCCCACGGGTGGCTGAGCCGCCAGCCGTAGTCCGGGCCGTAGACGGTCGTCGTCGTCGCGAGCGGGACGGATACCGAATGCGCGCCGCCGTCGAAGGTCACCGTGCCGACGGTCGAGCCCGCCGCCGTGCCCGGCCGCAGCCGGCCGACGTCGAGCACGGCCGTCACCGGGGCATCCCCGTACACCTGAACCGTCGCCGCTTTCTGCGCCACGACAGGCGTCGACGCACCCCACGCGGTCGTGAGGGTGCCGAGCGCCGTCGTGCCGGCGCCCGTGGGGTCGAGGGTCTGATACCCGGCGGCGATGCTCGCGACGAGCCTCGGCACGTACTTCTTGAGATCGTCGTAGGACCTGAGGTCGAGCACGACGCCGACGATCGTGCGCGCCTGACCGTAGATCTTCACCGAGGCCGAGAACAGCAGGCAGTAGCCGGCCTGGTCGGTGTGACCGGTCTTGATGCCGTCGACGCCGCCGACGCCGAGCGCGGTGTTGGTGTTGTCCATCGTGCCGAGGGCCGCGAGGGTGAAGTGCTTCTTCGCCACAATCGGCGCCAAGGTCGGGTCCGCGGCGACGAGCTTCCCGAGGGCGACAAGGTCGCCCGCGTCGCTCACCGAACCGGAATCCAGCCCGGAGGCGTCGGCGAGATGGGTGTCGGCCAGGCCCTGTGCAGCCAGCCAGGCGTTCGCCGCCGTGAGGTACGCCGGAACTGAGCCGTACGCCCAGGTCGCGAGCGAGATGGCGTAGTTGTTGGCGCTCGGCACGAGCATGACGTTGAGCGCGTCGAGCTCGGTCATCGACAGCCCCGCCCAGATGTTCTGCCAGGCGCCGTACTCGGCCTCGACCTGGTGGAGGATCGCGACGTCCTTCTTCGTGAAGGTGATGAGCGGCCCGGTCTCACCGGCGGCGATGGGCTTCGCCTTGAGCACCATGAGCGCGGTGATCGTCTTCGTGATCGAGGCGATGGGCACCGTCTTGCGCGCGCCGCGCTGGGCGATGAGGCCGTTCTGGCCGACGATTCCGATGGCCGCTTCGCCGTAGGGCGGCCAGGCGGGTGCGGCGGCCTTTCCCTTCGCGACGGCGGTCGCGGCGGCGGATGGCGTGAACGCGGCGGCCTTGAGCGGCGCGGCCGCCCCCATGACGACGTAGACCAGCCCCAGCACGATGAGGGCCGTCGTCCCGAACACGAGCCAGCGGCGGCGCGCGTAGATGCGGCGCCGCCGCGCATCGCGCAGGTGCCTCAGCGCGCGTTCCTCAGCGGTCATCCTCCGATGCTCAGCGACGAAGCGCCCACATCGCGACAGCACTCGCCGCAGCGACGTTAAGTGAGTCGACGCCGTGCAGCATCGGGATGGTGACGGTCGTATCGGCGACGGCGAGGGCGCGCCGCCCCAGGCCGTCGCCTTCGGCCCCGAGCACGAGGGCGACGCGCTCCGGCGGCGCGGCGGCGAAGACGTCCAGCGCGACGGCGTCGTCGGCCAGCGCCAGCGCCGCGATGTGGAACCCGGCCGCGTGCAGTTCGTCGGCGGCATCCGGCCACTCCGGCAACCGTGTCCACGGCACTTGCAGCACCGTACCCATGCTCACCCGCACGCTGCGGCGGTAGAGCGGGTCGGCGCAGGTCGGTGTGACGAGCACCGCATCGGCTCCGAGCCCCGCCGCCGAGCGGAAGATCGCGCCGACATTGGTGTGGTCGACGAGTCCATCGAGGATGATGACACGCCGGGCGCCTGCCAGCACCGCTGCGACGGCGGGCAGCTCCGGCCGGTGCATCGCCGCCATCGCGCCGCGGTGGAGGTGGAATCCGGTGAGCCGCTGGAGCACGGCGTCGGGTCCGGTGTAAACGGGGAAGTCGTCGGGCAAGGGCGCAGAGTGCGTATTCTGCGCGTGACGCGCCAGAAGCGCCTCTGCCTCGGCGACCCACTGCTCGGGCACGAGCATCGAACGCGGGACGTGCCCTGCTTCGAGGGCGCGTTCGATGACCTTCGTCGACTCGGCGAGGTAGAGCCCGCCCGCCGGCTCGAGCACACGCCGCAGCGCGACGTCGGTGAGCGACGTGTAATCGGCGAGCATCGGGTCGTCGAGGGTCTCGATCTGCCGCAGCTGCACGAAACAAGCCTGCATCATGCGCCGTTTACACTCGCAATCGAGGAGGAGGTGCGCGATGACGGTCACGACCTCCGAGGCTGCCGTCCTCGTCGACCAGGCGGCCGAAGCGCTCGCTGGTCGCACCATCGCCGTCCTCACCGGTGCAGGCGTGTCGACGGATTCTGGCATCCCCGACTACCGCGGCGTCGGCGCCCCCCAACGAACCCCCATGACGATCGCGCAGTTCCTCGGCTCCGAGCGCGCCCGAAAGCGCTACTGGGCCGGCTCGCACCTCGGCTGGGCGCTCTTCGGCGCAGCGCAGCCCAATGCGGGGCATTTCGCGCTCGCCGACCTCGAGCGCCGGGGCGTCGCCAGCGGTGTCATCACGCAGAACGTCGACGGGTTGCATCTGCGTGCCGGCTCGTCGGTCGTGGTCCCCCTCCACGGCGCCATGGACCGCGTCCTCTGCCTGAGCTGCGGGCAGGTCTTCGCCCGCGCCGACATCGCCCAGCGCATCGACGAGCTCAATCCGCAGCTCCGGCAGCCCGACGCGGTCATGCTCAACCCGGATGGCGATGTCGACGTCGCGGACGTCGACGGCTTCCTCGTGCCGGCATGCACGGTCTGCGGCGGCTGGCTCAAACCCGATGTCGTGTTCTTCGGCGAGTTCGTGCCGCCCGACCGCTTCGCCGAGGCCCGCGCGCTGGTGCACTCGGCCGAGGCGCTGCTCGTCGCGGGCTCGTCGCTGGTCGTCAACACCGGCATCCGCCTCATCGAGCAGGCGCGTCGCCGCAAGCTGCCCATCGTCATCGTCAACCGCGGCGCGACCAAGGGCGACTCGTCCGCGGCCGTGAAGATCGATGGCGGCACGACGCAGACGCTGACCGCTCTCGCCGAACGCCTCTGACATCGACGCCTATGGGGTGGGCCCGGCGACGGTGTCGATCGCGGCCTTGAGGGCCGACGCGCTCGCCGCCCACGAATACCTCGCCGCGTGCCGGATCGAGGCGTCCGAGCGCGAGTGCCACTCGTAGACGTCCTCGAGCGAGCGGATTCCCCGCGCCACGTCCGAGGCCGATGCCGGGTCGACGAACACCGCGGCATCCCCTCCGACCTCGCGGAAGATGGGGATGTCGCTCGCGACGACGGGCGTGCCGACGCGCATCGCCTCGACGACGGGGATGCCGAAGCCCTCGTCCCACGACGTCGTGACGAGCGCTGTCGCCCGGGCCAGCCAGCCGTAGTATTCGGCGTCGGAGGCTCCGTCGTGGAAGACGAGCCGCATCGCGGCATCCGGTGTCACCAGAGCTCGCAACCGCGCCTTCTCCGCGTCGGATGCCGCAGACATGAAGTGGATCTCGTAGCCGTCGAGGTGCTCGGCGGCACGCACGAGGGTGTCGATGTTCTTATACGGCAGGAACTGGCCCATGTGGACGACCGCTCGGGGCGAGCGGTCGGGCTGATAGGCGCCGGCGCGCACGCTGGGGGGCAGCTCCCCCGGCGCATTCCCCACCACGAACACCGGACGCTTCGTCAGGCGGTGCGCCGAGATCAGAACTCGCGTCGTCTCCGACACGGTGACGACGGCGTCCGCCCCGTTCAAGAGCCTCCGCTGCGGCCACCACGCCAGGTGGTAGAGCCGCCAGGCGAGACGCACGTACCAGGGCAGGTCGCTCGGCGGCGTCCGATGCCGGTAGTAGATGAGGTCGTGCACGGTGAGGATCAACCGGTAGCGCCGCCCCTGCGAGCCCATCGTCTGCATGGGCGAGAACACGACGTCGGGTTCGAGCCGGTTGATCTCGCGGGCGATCCAGGGCTCCCGGGGCGAGGTCGGCGACGAGACGAGGTGCCACGGCACCGCCGGCAGCGACGCGAGCTGGCGCTCGTCCGAGACGAGCAGCTCCACCGGCATCAGCCGGGCCAGTTCGGCGACCAGCGACGCCGAGTAGCGCGAGATCCCGTCGTGGCGCCCCACCCTCACGTATCTGCAGTCGAACAGCAGCCTCATGCGGTGGCCTCGTCGCCCACGAACCGGGTCACGAGGTCGGCGGCGATGAGCGGCGTCTCGTAGTGCACGAGGTGTCCGACGCCCTCGATGACCTCGAGGCGCGCGTTGGGGAAGAGCGTCGCGAGCCGGCGCTGCGCGCTGAGCGGGGTGACGTCGTCCTGCGCTGCCGCGATGAGCAGGGTCGGTGCGGTGACGGAGGCCGCGAACTCGCTGACGTCGTGCGACACCGACGCCCGGAACGCTTCGAGCAGCTGGGTCCGGTTCGCGAACGCCGAGAAGTAGGTGTCGTGCTGCTCGTGGATCCAGGCGCGCAGTTGCGGGTCATGGGTCTTCGCCATGGCGACGCTCATCCCCCGCACGATGACGCGCGAGCGCAGCCACGCCTGACCGAGCCGCTCGGGCAGGACCCGGCCGAGCCAGTAGTAGAACACGGCGAGGGCGGTGCCGAGGGCGCGCGGGCCGTGCAGCGCGTTCTGACCGATGGGGTTGATGAGCACGACGTGGCCGGGTTCCGGCACCACCAGGCCGTTCGCCAGCGCCGCGGCGACGATGATCGACCCGAACGAGTGGCCGAGGATCGTCACCGGGCCCTCGGCGCCGAGCGCCGAGACGAACTCGCCCAGCCAGGCTGCGTATCCGGCGATGTCGTGGGCGCGGTCCTCGAAGGGCGCCGAGGCGCCGAAACCGGGCAGGTCGGGGGCGATGACGTGGCGGCCGCCGAGTGAGGCGATGATCGCCTCGAGCCCGTGGTGGTCGCCGCGGAATCCGTGGATCGCGACGATCGTCCCGACCGCGCTCGCCGCCCCGTACTCCCAGTACGCGCAGTCGACGCCGGCCACAACAGTGTGGCGCTCGCGCCCCGGAACGCTCGCGAGCGCCTCCGCGTACGGCGAGATATCGACCGTGCTGTGCCCCGTCATGCCGAGGTCATTCTATGGCGCGGCAGGGTCGCCTCCTTAGGCTGGCGACGTGACCTTCACCGCGCCGATCACCCTGCCCGGCCTCGCCCTCGATGTGCAGTGGTACCGGCGGGCGGTGTTCTACGAGGTGCTCGTGCGCTCCTTCGCGGATTCCAACGGCGACGGCATCGGCGACCTGCCCGGTCTCATCGGCAAGCTCGACTACCTGCAGTGGCTGGGGATCGACGCGCTGTGGCTGCCGCCGATCTTCCCCTCGCCCGGCCGCGACGGCGGCTACGACGTGTCCGACTACGCGGGCATCGCCGCCGAGTACGGCACCCTCGACGACTTTCGCGATCTGGTTCGCCAGGCGCACCAGCGCAACATGCGCATCATCATCGACCTGCCGCTCAACCACACTTCGGATCAGCACGCCTGGTTCCAGGCAGCCCGCGCCGAACCGGACGGGCCGTTCGGCGACTTCTACGTCTGGTCGGACGACGACGAGCGCTGGCCCGACATCCGCATCATCTTCTCCGACACCGAGACCTCGAACTGGGCCTTCGACGAGAAGCGCCGCCAGTACTACTTCCACCGCTTCTTCAGCCACCAGCCCGACCTCAACTACAACTCCCCCGCTGTCCACCACGCCGTGCACGAGGTGGTGCGGTTCTGGCTCGACCTGGGCGTCGACGGATTCCGGCTGGACGCCATCCCGTACCTCTACGAGTCCGACGAGGGCAACGGCGAGGGCGAGCCGCAGACGCACGAGTTCCTGCGGCAGTTGAGGCGCATGGTCGACCGCGACTATCCGGGGCGCGTCATGCTCGCCGAGGCG
>NZ_DAIEII010000013.1:0-7887 GCF_027352875.1 Gryllotalpicola sp. | reverse complement strand
CAAGGCGCAGTTCCCCGAGGAGGGCGCCCGGGTCTACGACCTGCAGAACCCGACGGCGAAGATGTCGAAGTCGGCCGAGTCGGACGCCGGCATCCTCTGGCTCCTCGACGAGCCGAGCGTCACCGCGAAGAAGATCATGCGCGCCGTCACAGACACTCTCGGCGTCGTCCGGTTCGACTGGGAGAACCAGCCCGGCATCACGAACCTGCTCTCGATCTACACCGCGCTGACCGGCAGGTCGGAGCAGGAGGCCGAGGACGAGTTCACCGGTCGCGGCTACGGCGACTTCAAGAAGACCGTGGCTGACGCGGTCGTGGCCGAGTTCGAGCCGGTGCGCGCGCGCACCCTCGAGCTGCAGGCCGACCCGGCCGAGCTCGACCGCCTGCTCGCAGCGAACGCCGAGCGGGCTGAGGCGATCGCGAACGCGACGCTGAAGCGCGCCCAGGACGCGATCGGCCTGCTGCCGCGCCTGCGCTGATCACGCCTGGCGGGCAGCGTGTCCTGAGGCGGACAGGGTCTACGGACGCGTTGCCACCGGACCGTGACTTCGTCGCGAGCAGCCTGCTCCCCTCGTAGAAGCCCACGCTACCGGCGAGGGTGCCGAGGCCGCCCGGGACCGCTGCGTTGAGGGCGATGGCCGTCGATGCGCCGAAGACCGTGGAGGTCTTCGAGACCGCGAGCGTGGTCGTCGAGGCCGGAGGCGTCGCGTCGAGCCCGCCGGAGCTCACCGAGACCTTGACGTCAGTGCGGACGTGCTCCTGATCCTCGACCGAGTTCGCCGTCACGTAGATGACGCCGTCAACCACTACACCGGCTTCGTCGTCTGGGTCGACTGATCAGTACTCGGTAGCGTGGCAGCATGACCGCGCAGTACGTCCTCGCGATCGACCAGGGCACGACGAGCTCGCGGGCCATCGTGTTCGACCGCGGCGGCCGGCCGGTGAGCGTCGGCCGGCGCGAGGTCCCGCAGTACTACCCCCAGCCGGGCTGGGTCGAGCACGATGCGCTGGAGATCTGGGCGGGCGTGCGCGAGGTCATCGGCGTCGCGCTCGCCCGGGCGAGCATCACCCGCCACGACGTGGCCGCGGTCGGCATCACCAACCAGCGCGAGACCGCGGTGGTGTGGGACCGTGCGACGGGCGTGCCGATCCACCGCGCGATCGTCTGGCAGGACACCCGCACGCAACCCATGGTCGACGCGCTCGCCGCCGCGTCGCCGCTGGGCGTGCGCCGCTTCGCCGCGGCGACGGGATTGCCGCTGTCGACCTACTTCTCGGCGACGAAGATCGCCTGGATCCTCGACAACGTCCCGGACGCGAGGCGCAGGGCCGAGGCGGGCGAGCTCGCCTTCGGCACCGTCGACAGCTGGCTGCTGTGGAACCTCACCGGCGGGCCGGCGGGCGGGATCCACGCCACCGACGTCACGAACGCGAGCCGCACCCAGCTCCTCGACCTCGAGACGCTGAGCTGGCGCCCCGACCTGCTCGACGCGTTCGGCGTCCCTGCCGCGCTGCTGCCCGAGGTCCGCTCGTCATCCGAAGTGTACGGAACGGTCGAGTCGTCGAGCCTGCTGCGCGAGACGCCGGTCGCGGGCATCCTCGGCGACCAGCAGGCGGCGACCTTCGGGCAGGCGGCGTTCGGCGCGGGCGGCGCGAAGAACACCTACGGCACGGGCAACTTCCTCCTCGTCGGCACCGGCGAGACGATCGTGCGCAGCGAGGCCGGATTGCTCACCACCGTCGCCTACCGCCTCGGCTCAGCCCCGGCCCGCTACGCGCTGGAGGGTTCGGTCGCCGTGACGGGATCGCTCATCCAGTGGCTGCGCGACAATCTCGGCCTCATCCGCGACACCGCGGAGATCGAGCCGCTCGCCGCCTCCGTGCCCGACACCGGCGGGGCCTACATCGTGCCCGCGTTCTCGGGGCTCTTCGCCCCGTACTGGCGACCCGACGCGCGCGGCGCGATCGTCGGGCTCACCCGCTACGTGACGAAGGCGCACCTGGCCCGCGCCGCGCTGGAGTCCATCGCGTTCCAGAGCCGCGACGTCATCGACGTCGCCCGCGCCGCCGGGATCGAACTCGCCGAGCTGCGCGTCGACGGCGGGGCGAGCGCGAACGAGCTGCTCATGCAGTTCCAGGCCGACATCCTGGGCATCCCGGTGGTGCGACCCGTCGTCGCCGAGACGACCGCGCTCGGCGCCGCCTACGCCGCGGGCCTTGCCGTGGGGTTCTGGGGCTCGCTCGACGAGATCGCCGCGAACTGGGCCGAGGGCCGGCGCTGGATGCCGCAGCTGCCCGCCGCCGAGCGCGAGGCCCGCTACGCGACCTGGCAGAAGGCCGTGACCCGCACCCTCGACTGGCTCTGATCCCGCGGACTGCCGGAACTGCCTGTTCCCGCGGTCCTCGTTCCGGCATTTCTGGCAGTTCGCGGGAATGACCGACCCGGTGCGCGGCGTTAGAATCCCTGTAGCAGTGTGCTCCGGGGTCGGTGAGAGTCCGAACCGGCGGTGATAGTCCGCGAACCCCTAGTAGTAGTTCTCCACCATCAGGTGGGAGCGAGGGGTTGAGCCGGTGGAATTCCGGTACCGACGGTTAAAGTCCGGATGGGAGGCAGCACACGGTGTCGCGGCAGGTGCCGCGCCGCCCGGCGTCAGCCGTTCCCGGAGCCCAGAAGGGCGTGAGGGAATGAGCGACGAGCTTCTCGAGTCGGCCATGCGCCGCGCGCTCGCGCTCGCCCAGAACGGTCCGCGCGGGATCAACCCGCAGGTGGGCTGCGTCATCCTCTCCCCCGCCGACGAGATCATCGCCGAGGGCTGGCACCGCGGCGTCGGCACCCCCCACGCCGAGGCCGACGCGCTCGCCACGCTGACCCCCGATCAGACGCGCGGTGCGACGGCAGTCGTCACCCTCGAGCCGTGCAACCATCGCGGCCACACCGGGCCGTGCTCGGTCGCCCTCATCGAGTCCGGCATCGCGCGCGTCGTCTACGCCGTCGACGACCCCACCCCCGAGGCTCGCGGCGGCGCCGCGCGGCTGCGGGAGGCGGGCGTCGAGGTCGTGCCGCACGTGCTCGCCGACGACGTCCGCGCCTTCCTCGCCGACTGGCTCTTCGTCGCCGCCCACGGCCGCCCGCATGTCGCCCTCAAGTGGGCGATGACCCTCGACGGCCGCGTCGCCGCCGCCGACGGCACCAGCCAGTGGATCAGCTCGCCCGAGGCGCGCGCCGCCGTCCACACCCTGCGCGAGATGTCGGATGCCGTCCTCGTCGGCACCGGAACGGTCATCGCCGACGACCCCGCCCTCACCGCACGCGGCCCGGCCGGAGAGCTGCTGGCGCACCAGCCCGTGCCGGTCGTCGTCGGCGAACGCGCCGTCCCGGCCGCGGCCCGGCTCTTCGATCACCCCGTCGAGCCCATCCTCGAGCCGACCCGCGACCTCGCTGCGGCGCTCGCGGACCTCGCCGCGCGCGGCATCCTCACCGTCCTCGCCGAGCCCGGCCCGACGCTCGGCGCCGCGCTCGTCAAGGCCGACCTCGTCGACCGGCTCGAGGTCTTCCTCGGCCCCGGCCTGCTCGGCGGGCCGAACACTGCACTCGGCGACCTCGGCGTGGGAACGATCGCGGCCAAGAAGGCGTTCGCCATCGTGAAGCACGCGATGGTCGGCGATTCGATCTGGGTCCGCGCCGAACGCGCGGAGAAGGAGTCCTGATGTTCACCGGAATCATCGAGGAGATCGGCGAGATCGTCGCCGTCGAGCAGCGGGGCGACTCGGCGCGCCTCACCGTGCGCGGCCCGCGCGCCGTCGCCGGCGCCCGCCACGGAGACTCCATCGCGGTGAGCGGCGTCTGCCTCACCGTCGTCGACCAGGGCGATGACTGGTTCGCCGCCGACGTCATGCGGATCACCCTCGACATGTCGACCCTGTCGGATGCCGCTCCCGGCCGCCTGGTCGACCTCGAGCGGGCCGCCCACCTCGGCGACCCCATCGGCGGCCACCTCGTGCAGGGCCACATCGACGGCACCGCGACCGTCGCGAGCATCGAGCCCGGCGAGCACTGGCGGGTCATCCGCTTCGCGATCGACGCCGCGCACGCACCCCTTGTCGTGCGCAAGGGCTCCATCGCCGTCGACGGCACCTCGCTCACCGTGAGCGCCGTCAGCGACGCCGCCGACCCCCAGCCCTGGTTCGAGGTCTCGCTCATCCCCGAGACCCTCGCCGCGACGACCCTCGGCACCCTCGCCGTCGGCGACCGCGTCAACATCGAGACCGATATCACCGCCCGGCAGCTGCAACGGCTGGCGGCCTGGTCTTCCTCGCTCGGCGCCGCCGAGCAGCCGACCGACGAAAGGGGACTCGCATGAGCCTCACCACCATCCCCGACGCGCTCGCCGCACTCCAGGCCGGCAAGCCCGTCATCGTCGCCGACTCGGCCGACCGCGAGAACGAGGGCGACGTCATCTTCGCCGCGCAGTTCGCGACTCCGCAGCTCATGGCCTGGGCCATCCGCGTGACGAGCGGATTCATCTGCGCGCCGATGACGAACACCATCGCCGACCGCCTCGAGCTGCCCGTCATGGTCATCGACAACCGCGACCCGCTGGCGACGAACTACACCGTGTCGGTGGATGCCGCCGACCGGCGCTCGACGGGCATCAGCGCCACCGAGCGCGCCCACACGGTGAACGTGCTCGCCGACGCGGCTGCGACGGCCGGCAGCCTCAACCGGCCCGGCCACATCATGCCGCTGCGCGCTGTCGACGGCGGCGTGCGCGAGCGCGGCGGCCACACCGAGGCGGCGGTCGACCTGCTGCGGCTCGCCGGCCTCACCCCCGTGGGCGTCATCGGCGAGATCGTCCGCGAGGAGGACGGCGAGATGATGCGCCTGCCGGAGCTGCTCGAGTTCGGCGAGCGTGAGGGTGTTCCGGTGACCACGATCGAGGCGCTGGTGGCGTACCTCGCGGAGCACGAGGTGCCGCTGCCCGCGCCATCCCCCCGCCTCAGCTTCGAGGTCGAGACGACGACCCCGACGACCCACGGCCCGCTGCGCATGCGCGCCTACCACGACCACCAGACCGGCGCCGACCACCTCGCGATCGTCGCAGGCGACCCGGCGACCCCCGGCGCGCTGGTGCGGGTGCACTCCGAGTGCCTCACCGGCGAGGTGTTCGGCTCGCTGAAGTGCGAGTGCGGGCCGCAGCTCAATGCGGCGCTCGACGAGGTGCAGCAGGTCGGCGGCGTCGTCATCTACCTGCGCGGCCACGAGGGCCGCGGCATCGGCCTCATCAACAAGCTGCGCGCCTACCGCCTCCAGGAGGACGGCCTCGACACCGTCGACGCCAACACCGCACTCGGCCTGCCCGTCGACGCGCGCGAGTACGGCGCCGCGGCCGAGATCCTGCGCGATATCGGCATCGACGAGATCCGACTGCTGACGAACAACCCGGAGAAGACCGCGCAGCTGCGCGCGAACGGCATCGCCGTCACCGAGCAGGTGCCGCTCGTCGTCGGCGTGCAGGCGCTCAACGAGGGCTACCTCGCGGTCAAGCGCGACCGCCTCGGCCACACCATCACGATCGGACACGAGTAATGGCCGGATCCGGCGCCCCCACCGCCTTCGAGCCGCTCGACGGCACGGGATTGCGCGTCGTCATCGTGGCCGGGCTCTGGCACGAGGCCATCGCCGGCGGCCTCATCGCGGGCGCCAGGCGCGTGCTGGCGGAATCCGGCGCCGACTTCTCGCTCGTGCGCGTGCCCGGGTCGTTCGAACTGCCCGTGGCGAGCAGGACGGCGCTGGATGCCGGAGCCGACGCCGTCGTGGCACTCGGCGTCATCATCCGCGGCGGCACCCCGCACTTCGACTTCGTATCGCACGCCGCGACGGACGGCCTCACCCGCGTCGCGCTCGACACCGGCAAGCCCGTGGGCTTCGGCGTGCTCACCCTCGACGACGAGCAGCAGGGCATCGACCGCGCTGGTCTCCCGGGGTCGAAGGAGGACAAGGGCGCCGAAGCGGCCTATGCCGCGCTGGCGACGGCGCTTCTGCTGCGGTCGCTCAGGGCCTGAGGGCCATGAGCACGACGATCGCCAGGAGCAGCACCGACACCACGCCCGCCGTGGCGGTGAGCGCGCCGTAGCCGGTGGGCTTGCCCGTGCCCTCCGGGTTCGCCTCGATCTCGGTCGCCGCCGTCTTCATCGACGGGACGACGACGAAGAAGGCGAGCGCGAACGCCGCGAGGTAGAGCACGATCGACAGCCACACCCAGAGTTGGCCGAAGCCGACGCCGGATTCCGTGTCGAACGAGAGCGCACCGAAACCGAGCACGAAGACGATGACCGAAGCCCAGCTGAACACGGTGGTGAGGGTGGCGATGCTCCGCACCTGGTCGGCCTGGCGGTTGCGGGCGAAGCGCAGTGAGAGGTGCGGGATCACGGCGAGCGGGCCGATGACGAACACGGCGAACAGCACGTGGAGCGTGACAAGGAGCGTGAACATGCTGCGAGCCTAGCGTTCGAGCGGCGGGATCCCCCGCGGTCTGGGGGCATGCCGGGGGCATCCATGCGCTCAACGGAGTCGAGAGGGTATCGACACTATGTTATTTCTATGGATATGCCACGTATATCCAGTGGTTTGTATTTGCATAATCCAAGGGTCAGGATGACCCGGCTTTCGGGGGGAAGTCATGAAAAGCCAGGAAGGCACCAGCATCTCAACGCGCCGTCGCGCCGCTCTTGTCGCCGCGCTCGCCGCCATCATCGCTCTCGGCGCACCCGCGCTCGCCGCTGCGCCGGCGACGGCGGTCGCGGTCCGGCCCATCAGCTGGGGAGCTCTCTCATTGCACGGCATCGCGCAGGTCGGATCGTCGATCTCGGTGTCGCACGGCACCTGGACGCCGGGCACGAGGTTCGTCTACCAGTGGCTTCGCGGCGGCAAGAAGATCGCCGGTGCCACCGGATCGCGGTACCGACCGGTCGCGACCGACGTCGGCAAGACGCTCAGGGTCAAGGTCGTCGGCTGGCAGCTCGGCTACCACACGCACACGCTGACCTCGCGCGGCGTCGTCGCCACGGCGGGCGTGCTCCCGACCATCAAGGTCGGTCTCGGCAGCGCGCCCATCCTGGTCGGCGAAACTCTGAAGATCGGACGCACGGGCACCTTCCTGCACGGCGAGAAGACCGCCGTGCAGTGGTATCGCGCCGGCGCCGCGATCACGCGCGCGACGGGGCTGCGGTACACCGTCGCCCCGGCCGACTATGCCAGAGCGCTCTCGTACACCGTGACCGCGAGCCTGTCCGGCTATGCGACCCGGGTGTTCCGCAGCAACCGCATCATCGTGAGCGCGGGTTCTCAGACGCGGGGCGGGGTCTCGCTCTCGGGCGAGCCCGCTGTCGGCTCGACGTTGACCGCGGTGCCCGGCGGCTGGCCGGCTGGCGCGGTGCTCGGCTACCAGTGGTATCGCGACGGCGAGGCCGTGCTCGGGGCGACGGGCGCCGGCTACGGCCTGACGGCGGCGGATTCCGGGCACCGCGTTCTCGTCGTCGTCACCAGTGCTCTCGCGGGCTACCGCGGCGCGCTCGCGGCGAGCGACGAGGTCGTGGTGCGGCCCGGCACCCAGACACCGGGGACGGTGTCGGTCTCGGGTGCCGCGGTCTCGGGCGCGATGCTGAGCGCGGCCACGGCCGGCTGGGCGCCGGGCGCGACGCTCGCCTACCAGTGGCTGCGGGACGGCTCGCCGATCCCCGGCGCGACGGGGCCGCAGTTCCCGTCGTCGTCGACGGATGCCGGGACGGCCGTCTCCGTCGCCGTGACGTCGGTGCTCGCCGGGCACGCGGACGCCGCCGCGACGAGCGCGGCCGTGGCGGTGGGCGACTGGTACGCGGCGAACTTTCC
>NZ_DAIEII010000011.1:0-25558 GCF_027352875.1 Gryllotalpicola sp. | reverse complement strand
CACGGCAGCGGCGATCGCGCGCGGACTCGACGAGCCGCTGTGGTTCCCGACCGCCGCAGCGGACGCCGGCGCCGGCGCCGTCCGCGAGGCCGTCGCCGCACGGCCGAGCGCGATCCTCGTCGCGGGCGGCGACGGGACGGTACGCATCGCCGCGGGGGAGCTGCGGCACAGCGGAATCCCGGTCGGCATCGTGCCCTCGGGCACGGGCAACCTCCTCGCGCGGGCGCTGGGTGTTCCGGTGTCGAGCCTGCCCCGGGCCGTCACGATCGCCTTCGACGGCGCCGAGCGCACCATCGACGTCGGGCTCATGGCCGTCCTCGAGGACGGCGAACCCGTCGCGCAGCACGCCTTCCTCGTCGTGGCCGGCATCGGCATCGACGCGCACATGGTGGCCAACACCCAGCCCCTGCTCAAGAAGCACCTGGGCTGGCTGGCGTACGTCGAAGGCGGATTCCGCTCGCTCACCACCGCGAAGCCCTCGGTCGTGCACTACCAGGTCGACGGCCACCGCGAGCACTCGTGCACCGCCCACTCGGTGCTCGTCGGCAATGCCGGCGTGATGCCCGGCGGACTCGACCTCATGCCGGATGTGGCCGTCGACGACGGCATGCTCGACCTCGCCGTGCTGCATCCGCGCTCGATGTTCGGCTGGCTCTTCGTCTGGCGCACGGTCGCGTGGGAGAACCATGTGCTGCGCCGCAGCCGCTTCGGGCGGCGCATCATCCAGCTGCGGGAGAAGAACTCGCCCAACGTCATCACCTACGCGCGCGGCAGCGGCATGCGCGTCACCCTCGACGACAAGCTGCCGGGCGAACTCGACGGCGATCTCATCGGGCTCGTCGACGAGGCGGTGTTCCGCTCGGACCCGGGGGCGCTGCTGGTCAGGGTTCCCGCGCCGGGCCGAGAGCCTCCCGGCCGGCCCCGCCCGCGCGGGAAGGCGTTGAACCCCGGCATCTCGGATCAGGATTCGCTGAGCAGGCCGGCGACCCAGGCGCGGGCCTCGCGGTACACGGCATCCGAGTAGCGCTCGTCGAAGAGGACCGGCTGGCGGTCGGCGCGGGGGTACGAGCCGAGGAAGACGACCTTCGACGTGAAGCGGTAGACGCCCTGCAGGGCGTCGGCGATGCGCTCGTCGTTGATGTGGCCGTCGACGTCGACGATGAAGCGGTGCCGGCCGAGCTCGTCACCGATGGGCCGTGATTCGAGCAGACTCATGTTGACCCCGCGAGTGGAGAACTGCTCGAGCATCTCGACGAGCGAGCCGGCGCGATCGGTGGGCAGCTCGGCGATGAGGCTCGTCTTGTCGGCGCCCGTCGAGGCCGGGATGGCCGTGCTCGTCGTCACGAGCGCGAACCGTGTCACCGCCGCGGCGTTGTCGATGATGCCCTCGGCGAGGACCGCGAGGTCATAGTGGTCGATGATCGTGGGCGGCGCGATCGCGGCATCCGCGATGCTCGCCGGATTGCCCGCCTCATCCACCTCGAGCAGCTGCGTCGCCGACTGCACGTTGCTCGACGCCGGAAGGTGGTGATGTGCGGGCAGGGCGGCGTTGAGCCAGCCCTGGCACTGCGCATAGGCGACCGGGTGCGCGGCGATGGTCGTCACGTCGGCGAGCGTCGTGCCGGGCCTCGCGACGAGGACGAACGAGATCGGCACGAGGTATTCGCCGATGATCCGCAGGCCGGGGATCGTCGCGAGAGCGTCCTGCGCCACCGAGACTCCCCCGTCGATGGAGTTCTCGATGGCGATCACGGCCGCCACCGAGCGGCCGGCGACGACATCGCCGAGCGCCTCGCCGATATTGCTGACCGCACGCCAATCCTGGCCCTGAGCGGCCTCCACCTGACGCAGCGCCGCCTCGGTGAACGTGCCCGCCGGGCCCAGGTAGGAGTAGGTGTCGGTCACGCGTCGAGACTAGCGTTCAGGGCATGCACGAGCGCGCAGGACAGCTTGCTCAGGAATCCGATCTCATCGACGACGAAGCGCTGGTTCGAGCGTATTTCGAGCTGCATCCGGATGCCTCCGATCCCGCGCAGCGCGTGGTCTTCGGCACGAGCGGACATCGCGGCAGCGCCTTCGACGCCGCCTTCAACGAGGACCACATCGCCGCGATCACCCAGGCGATCTGCGAGTACCGCGCCTCGCAGGGCACGACCGGCCCGCTCTTCATCGGCGCGGACACCCATGCGCTCAGCGCGCCCGCCCAGACCACCGCGCTCGAGGTTCTCGTCGGCAACGGGGTGCGCGTGCTCGTCGACGAGTTCGGCGACTACGTGCCGACGCCCGCCATCAGCCACGCGATCATCGCCTACAACCGCGCGCACCCCGGCGAACCGCAGGCCGACGGCATCGTCGTGACCCCCTCGCACAACCCACCGCGCGACGGCGGTTTCAAGTACAACCCGCCGCACGGCGGCCCCGCCGACTCGGACGCGACCTCGTGGATCGCCGCGCGCGCGAACACCATCATCGAGGGCGGCCTCCGCGAGGTGCGCGAGGCCGAGCCGTCGGCGGTCGAGGCCTACGACTTCCGCGGCGTCTACGTCGACGACCTGGCGTCGATCATCGACGTCGCGGCGATCGCGCGCGCGGGCGTGCGCATCGGGGCGGACCCCCTCGGCGGGGCATCCGTCTCGTACTGGTCGGCCATCGCCGAGCGCTACGGCCTCGACCTCACCGTCGTGAACCCGCGGGTCGACCCGCGCTGGCCGTTCGCCACCCTCGACTGGGACGGCAAGATCCGGATGGACCCGTCCTCGCCCAACGTCATGGCGGCCGTGCTGCCCCACCGGCACGAGTTCGACGTCGTGACCGGCAACGACGCCGACGCCGACCGGCACGGCATCATCACCCCCGACGGCGGCCTCATGAACCCCAACCACTACCTCGCCGTCGCCATCGACTACCTCTACTCGCACCGCCCCGGCTGGCGATCGGACGCCGCGATCGGCAAGACCTTCGTCTCCTCGGCGATCATCGACCGGGTCGCCGCCGGTTTGGGCCGTCGCCTCTGGGAGGTGCCGGTCGGCTTCAAGTGGTTCGTGCCCGGCCTCGCCGACGGCTCGGTCGGTTTTGGCGGCGAGGAGTCCGCCGGCGCCTCATTCCTCCGCCTCGACGGCAGCGCGTGGACGACCGACAAGGACGGCATCCTGCTCGCGCTGCTCGCGAGCGAGATCATCGCCGTGACCGGCCGCTCGCCGTCGGAGCTCTACGGCGACCTCACCGCGAAGTACGGCGCCCCCGCCTACGAGCGCGTCGATGCCCCCGCCTCGAAGGCGGAGAAGGCGGCGCTCGGCGCCCTCACCGGCGACTCGGTCACCGCAACGACGCTCGCTGGCGAGCCCATCACGGCGAAGCTGTCGGCCGCGCCGGGCAATGGCGCCGCCCTCGGCGGGGTCAAGGTCGTGGCGGATTCCGCGTGGTTCGCCGCCCGCCCCAGCGGCACCGAGGACGTCTACAAGCTCTACGCCGAGTCGTTCAAGGGGCCGGAGCACCTCGCCCAGGTGCAGGCCGAGGCGCGCACGATCCTCGCCACGGCGCTCGGCGCCTCGGCGCGCGCATAACGTCGGATCAGCTCGCAGCCGACTGAATGATCCACTCGACTCCCAGGATTTCCGCAGTGAACAACGTGCACACGCGGGGTTAGCCTCAGGCCATGTCCACCACATCCACTCAGAAGATCAGCATCCGCGACATCCCGCTCACCACGATCGACGGGGCCCCGACGAGCCTCGCCGACTATGCCGACAAGGTCGTGCTCGTCGTCAACGTCGCCTCGAAGTGCGGTCTGACGCCGCAGTACGAGCAGCTCGAGGAGCTGCAGGAGAAGTACGGCGAGCGCGGCTTCACCGTGCTCGGCTTCCCCTGCAACCAGTTCGGCGGGCAGGAGCCCGGCTCGTCCGAGGAGATCAAGGAGTTCTGCTCGACGAGCTACGGCGTGAGCTTCCCGCTCATGGAGAAGACCGAGGTCAACGGCCGCGATGCGCATCCGCTCTACCGCAGCCTCAAGCGCAAGCGCGACCACGCGGGCCTCGGCGGGCCGGTGATCTGGAACTTCGAGAAGTTCGTCATCGGCACGGACGGCTCGATCGAACGGTTCCGCCCGCAGACGAAGCCCGACGACCCGGCGGTCATCCAGGCGATCGAATCGCGTCTTCCCGCTTAGTGGCGGCGATCCGCTGGACCGTCGCGCGGGAAGGCGCCGCCGCGGGCGGTCTCCGCTAGTAGCTCGTCCCGCCGCTGACGCCGAAGAACTCCTCGAGCGTCTTGACCTTGTGCCTCCAGAGGTACTGCGCCAGCTCGGTGCCGATGTACCGGAAATGCCACGGCTCGTAGTCGTAGCCGGTGACCCGGACCTTGTCCGCGGGGTAGCGCAGCAGGAATCCGAAGCGGTGCGCGTTGGCCGCGAGCCACCTGCCGTGCGCTGTCGTGCCGAACGCCGTCTGCAGCGAGTGTGCAGCGGGCACCGCGCTGATGTCGACGGCGAGGCCCGTCTGGTGCTCGCTGTAGCCGGGGTGGGCGCTCACCCGGTCGGCCTTCGCCCTGCCATTCGCGGCGACCGCGGCCGCGTACGCCCGCACCTGGGTCTGGTATGAGCGGTAGCCGCTCTGGAGGGAGAGGGTCAGGCCCTTCTCCGCCTTCGCCGCGGCGAACATCGCCACGAGCGCGCTGCCGGCGGCCTTGCGCACCGGCTGGCCGTTGACGTTCGCCACCGCCGGGTGGACGAGGTCGGTCGGCGCCCAGTCCTTCGGCTGCATGGGGTGCTTCTTGTTGACGACGACCCAGATGCTCGCCGGATCGGTGGTCGAGTACTTCTTCTTGTTGAATCCGGATGCCGCACTCGATGCTGCTGCCGTCGTGACCGGCGAGCCCGACGGCCTCGCCGAGCCCGACGCGCCCGCCGATCCGCTGCCGGTGCAGGCGTCCAGCACTACCGCGCCCGCCGCGACGAGCACGGTGGCAAAAGCGCGGCGCGTGAACGAGGATGAAGTCGGGGACGTCACGCGCTCGACGTTACGCGGCGCGGTTCCGACGAGGTGAACACTCGCTGGCAGTTCGCCGAACCGATTCACCGGGACTCTGCGCGTAGTGTAAATTTGCAGTCACCGCAAAATTTTTCGATTCCGATGGGGATGAGCATGTCTGAAGCTGCCGCGACCACGGCGCGCGTCGCCGCACCCGCCGACTCGAAGCCGGTGATGACCCAGCGGCAGATTCTGCTGGTGATCATCGGCCTCATGGCCGGCATGTTCCTGTCCGCGCTCGACCAGACGGTCGTCGGCACCGCCATCCGCACCATCGGCGATGACCTCAAGGGCCTCGACCAGCAGGCGTGGGTGACGACGGCCTACCTCATCACGTCGACGATCGCGACACCGATCTACGGCAAGCTCTCCGACATCTTCGGTCGCCGCCCGCTCTTCATCTTCGCGATCGCCATCTTCGTCGTCGGGTCGATCGCCGCGACGTTCTCGCAGTCGATGTTCGAGCTCGCGGCCTTCCGCGCCATCCAGGGCATTGGCGCCGGCGGCCTCATGTCGATGCCGCTCGCCATCATGGGCGACATCCTCGCGCCTCGAGAACGCGCCAAATACCAGGGGTACTTCCTCGCCGTCTTCGGCGTCTCGAGCGTCATCGGCCCGCTCGTCGGCGGCCTGTTCTCGGGGGCGAACCAGATCCTCTGGATCGCAGGCTGGCGGTGGGTGTTCCTCATCAACGTGCCGATCGGTGTCGCGGCGCTCATCATCGTGCTCGCGTTCCTGCACATTCCACACCACCCCCGCGACCGTCCACGGATCGACTGGTGGGGCGCCTCCTCCGTCATCGTCGCGCTGGTGCCGCTGCTCATCATCGCCGAGGAGGGCAGCACCTGGGGCTGGATGAGCGGGAACGCCTGGCTGTGCTACATCATCGGCGCCGTCGGCATCGCCGGCTTCCTCATCATCGAGCGCGCCATGAAGGATGATGCGATCATCCCGTTCAAGCTGTTCCACTCGAGCACCTTCTCGATGGCGACGATCATCGGCGTCTTCGTCGGCTTCGGCATGTTCGGCGCCATGATGACGATCCCGCTCTACCTGCAGCTCGTCATGGGTGCCACCCCGACCGAGGCGGGCTTCATGACCATGCCCATGATCGGCGGACTCATGATCGCCTCGATCGCCTCCGGTCAGATCATCGCGAAGACCGGCAAGTACCGGATGTTCCCGATCATCGGAACGATCGTCATCGCGCTCGGCTTCGGCGTCTTCCTGCTGCTCGACCTCGACCGCACCTGGCTCATCTACATCGGCATGTTCCTCGTAGGTCTCGGTCTCGGCCAGCTCATGCAGACGTTGACCATCGCCAGCCAGAACGCCGTCCAGCCCAAGGACATGGGCGTCGCGACCTCGTCCTCGACGTTCTTCCGCCAGATCGGCGGCACCGTCGGCGTCGCCGTACTGCTCTCGGTGCTGTTCGCGGTCATGCCGGGCAACATCCAGTCCGCGCTGAGCAATCAGGACAACCTCAAGGCCGGCCTCACCACCGCTCTCACGCCCGCCGCGGCCGCGAAGCCTGCGAACCAGCAGATCCTCACCCTGATCTGGGACAAGTTCACGACACCCCTCGAGCAGCCGGCACAACAGGCCGGCGGCACGATCGACAACGGACATCTCGTCATCGCCAACGACGCGGCGCGCACGGCGTTCGTCGACAAGGTCGCCCCGCAGCTGGCATCGGCCCTCTCGAAGAGTTCCGGCACCAGCGGGTTCGGCGGCCTCTCCAGTGACACGTCCTTCCTCAAGGGTGCAGACGGCAGCCTGTCGAGGCCGTTCCTCAAGGGCTTCAACTCGTCAGCGATCGCGATCTACTGGGTGTCGCTGGCAGTGATGGTCCTCGCATTCATCCTGACGCTGTTCTTCAAGACCCCACCGCTGCGCGCCAAGTCGGCGCTGCAGGAGGCTGCGGACGCCCGGGACGCCGAGGACGCCGAAGGCGATGAGGACCTCGTGGAGGAAGCGGTCAAGGCGGCCGAAGCGACCGGCTCACCGCTCATCCCCTAAGCGCGCCGAACGCTGCTCGTGCGCCCGCTTCGGCGGGCGCACGAGCGTTTAAGCGCCTGCGAACCTCGTCGACGCCGGCAGCCGGTCGCGCATCACCTCGATCGCCCCGGGGTTCTCGTCGACGAGGAGGAACCGCCGGCCGAGCCGGGCGGCGACCGCCCCGGTCGTGCCGCTGCCGGCGAAGAAGTCGAGCACCCAGTCGCCTGGCCGCGACGAGGCCTGAACCATGCGGCGAAGGAGGCCCTCGGGCTTCTGCGTGGGGTATCCGGTCTTCTCATGACCGGTCGGCGAGACGATGGTGTGCCACCAGACATCGGTCGGCAGCTTGCCGCGCGCCGCCTTCTCGGGGGTGACGAGGCCGGGGGCCATGTAGGGCTCGCGATCGACGCCGGCGGAGTCGAACCAGTAGCGCTTCGGGTCTTTGACGTACACCAGGATGGTGTCGTGCTTGGCCGGCCACCTGCTCTTGGAGCGGGCGCCGTAGTCGTAGGCCCAGATGAGCTCGTTGAGGAAGTTCTCGCGACCGAAGAGTCCGTCGAGCAGCACCTTGGCGTAGTGCGCCTCGCGGTAGTCGAGGTGGAGATAGAGCGTGCCCTCGGGGGCGAGAAGGCGATGCGCCTCGACGAGGCGCGGCGCGAGAAAGTCCCAGTACGCGGCGAAGGTGTCGTCGTAGCTGCGGGCGGCGAGCCGGATGGTCTCATAGCTCTGGCCCTGGAATCCCACCCGATCGCCCGCGCCGTCCGCGGTGCGCACCGTCTTGATCGTGTGCCGGGTCTGCTCGCGGCCGGTGTTGAAGGGGGGGTCGAGGTAGATGACCATGAACGACGCGTCGGGAAGCTGACGCAGCACCGGCAGGTTGTCGCCGTGGACGACCGTGTCGGGCGACGCGGGTGTCCAGGCGATCATCCAGCAATCCTCGCCTAGCCTTGCCGTGATGTCGCGGATTCGACCGGGCACCGCTTTCGTCGGCGGCCTCCTCCTCGCGCTCATCGCCGTCATCGTCGGCTGGTGGGTGTCGCTGCCGAAGCCTCCGGCGGAGGCGGTCGTCGTCGGCTCCGCGCCTTCGCAGGCGGCGCCCGTCGCCGACACTCAGGCGCTGGCCGGCACCGGGGCGAGCGGCGGAGTGCTCGCCGCCGCGCCCGTCGCACCGGCCTGGCTCGACGCGGTCTCGGCCGCCGCCGGCATCCCCCGCCGCGCTCTCCAGGCCTACGCCGAGACCGCCCTCGTCATGGCGCGCGAGGACAGAGCCTGCCGGATCGGCTGGAACACGCTCGCTGCGATCGGGCAGGAGGAATCCCGCCACGGCGGGCACGGCGGGGCCTACATCGCCGACGACGGACACCTCGTCGGCCGGATCATCGGACCCGCCCTCGACGGTGGCGCGTACGCCGCCGTGCCCGACACCGACCACGGCCGTCTCGACGGTGACCCCACCTGGGATCACGCGGTCGGGCCGATGCAGATCCTGCCCTCGACCTGGGCACGGTGGGGCGCTGACGGCAACGGCGATGGCGTGAAGGATCCCCAGGACATCGACGACGCGGTGCTCAGCGCCGCGCGCTACCTCTGCGCCTCGGGCGGCGACCTCCAGTCCGGCGGCGGCTGGACCGCAGCCATCCGCTCGTACAACCCCAACGACTCGTACGTCCGCGCAGTGCTCTCCGACGCCGATTACTACGCCCGAGCCGCGACAATGGCGAAGTGACACACGCAGACGACCCCGGGACACCGTTCGCCGACGCGCTCGAGCGCTTCGCCGCGCTGCCGCTGCAGCGCATGATCGTGCCCGGTCACGCCGCCGACCCGGCCGCGGCGCCCGACATGGCGCGGTATTTCGGCGAGCGCCTGCTCGCCCTCGACGTTGCGAAGCTCGTCCCCGGCATCGACCTCGAGCCGGATTCCCCCTTCTACCGATCGCAGGCCCTCGCCGCCGAGGCGTGGGGCGGCTCGCGCACCTGGTTCCTCACCAACGGCTCGTCGCAGGCGAACCGCATCGCCGCGCTCGCGCTCGGCTTCTACCGCTCGAGCGCCGACCCTGTAGTCGTGCAGCGTTCGACGCACTCCAGCTTCGTCGACGGCATCATCCTCGCCGGGCTGGACGCCCGCTACGTCGCACCCTCGCTGGACCGGCGGCTGGGTATCGCGCATGGCGTCTCGGTCGGCGCGCTCCGTGACGCGCTCGACGCGAACCCCGGCGCGAAGGCGGCGTACGTCGTCTCGCCGTCCTACTTCGGCGCGACGGCAGACATCCCCGCGCTCGCCGCCCTGGCGCACGAGCGCGGCATGCCCCTCATCGTCGACGGGGCGTGGGGAGCGCACTACGGCTTCCACCCCGCGCTCCCCCCGTCGCCGCTCACCCAGGGCGCCGACCTCGTCGTCATGAGCACGCACAAGCTCGGCGGCTCGTTCACGCAATCCGCAATGCTGCACCTCGGCTGGTCGGAGTTCGCCCGCGAGCTCGAACCCCTCGTGGAACGGGGCTTCGCGCTCGAGCAGTCGACGAGCGAGAGCGCACTGCTGCTCGCCTCGCTCGACCTCGCCCGTCACACCCTCGCGACCGGCCGCGAGCGCATCGGCGCCTCGCTCGACCTCGCCGAACGGCTGCGTACGCTGCTGCGCGCCGGCGGGCGCTACCGCATCGCGAGCGACGGTTTCGGCGCGTTCGACGACATCGTCGCGGTGGACCCCTCGCGCGTCTCCATCGACACCGCCGCGGCCGGGCTCTCCGGGCACACCGTGCGCGAGGCGCTGCTCGAGCGGCACCACGTGCAGTTCGAGCTGTCGACGGACGCCACCGTGCTCGCCATCATCGGCCCGGGCACGCACCCCGACGTCGAGGCCGTTGCAGGGTGGCTGCACGAGCTCGAGCCCGAGGGCGGGGCGGATGCCTGGTTCCAGGCCCACGAGCTGCCGCTGCCCGGCGAGCAGCGCCTGCTCGCGCGGGAGGCCGCGTTCGCGCCGTCCGTCGTGCTGCCCGCCGCCGAGGCCGTGGGCCGCGTGTCGTCGGAGTCGCTCGCGGCCTACCCGCCGGGAATCCCGAACCTCATGCCCGGCGAGGTCATCACGGCCGAGACCGTCGCGTACCTCCAGCACACCGCCGCCGCGCCGACCGGGCACGTGCGCGGCGCGCTCGACCCGCAGGTCGCGCACCTGCGGGTCGTCGCGTAGCTGACGCCGACTTCGGTTCAGCTCGGAGGCGGCCGGATCATCCAGTCGGCTCGGCGCCGAACCGAAGTCAGGGGCGCTCAGGGAACGCGGTACAGCCACTCATCGGTGGCGAACTTGGTGCGCACCAGCTCCTCCGCGGCGGCGAGCTCCTCGGGGCGCAGCGCGCCGGGCTTCGCGCCGTAGAGCCGCGCGAAGGTCGCCTCCAGCCGCGCAATGATCTCATCCCGGGCCAATCCCGTCTGCGAGCGCAGGGGGTCGACGCGCTTCGCGGCCGAAGCGATGCCCTTGTCGGAGATCTTCTCGCGGCCGATGCGCAGCACCTCGCTGAGTTTCCGGCCGTCCATGTCGTAGCTCATCGTGACATGGTGCAGCACCGCGCCGGATGCCCCGCCGATGCGCTTCTGCGCGGCCCCCCCGATCTTGCCCGCGGGGCTCGCGATGTCGTTGAGCGGCACGTACGACGCGTCGATGCCAAGCTCCCGCAGGCCGATGATCGCCCACTCGTCGAGGAAGGCGTAGCTGTCGGCGAAGGTCATGCCCTGCACGAGATCAGCCGGCACGTAGAGCGAATAGGTGACGACCGTGCCCTTCTCCATGAGCATCGCGCCGCCGCCCGAGATGCGGCGCACGACGTCGAAGCCCCACTTCTTCGAGTCATCCGAGTCGACCTCGTTCTTCACCGACTGGAAGGAGCCGAGGACGACGGCGGATTCATCCCACTCCCAGAATCGCAGCGTCGGCCCGCGCGTGCCGATCGCAACCTCCTCGGTGAGCACCTCGTCGAGGGCGAGGTGTACGCGCGGCGGCAGGGGCCCCGGCTGGATGATCTCCCAGTTGTAGTCGGTCCACGTCGTCGCGTGAGCGAGCGAACGGCGCACGACGGTGGCGATCGCCTCGGGCGAGAAGCCGAGCAGCTGCGCGCCCTGGGGCAGCGCGGCGCGCACCGCGTCCGCGATGGTCTTCGCGTCGGCGTTCTCGGGCAGACCGTTCAGCGCCCCGTCGATGTCGTCGAGCGCGTCGTCGGGTTCGAGGAAGAAGTCGCCGGCCACGCGGGCGTTCTCCATCCGCCCGTCGATGACGTCGAGGTCGACGACGACGAGCTTGCCCCCCGGCACCTTGTACTCACCGTGCATCGGTCCAGCCTAAGACCGCGGCGGCTCACGCGTCGGCGTCGTCGCAGGCCGGAACGAGGTCGATCGCGTCGGCGATCGGCGCAGCAGGTACGCGCCGGCGATCGCGGCGCCCACGACGCCGGACGCAGCTCCCACCCCGAGACCCCAGCGCGGGCCGAGGGCGTCCGCCACCCATCCGACGATCGGCGCGCCGATCGGGGTGCCGCCCATGAACACCGCGAGGTAGATCGCCATGACGCGCCCGCGCACCTCCTGGTCGGAGGTGAGCTGCAGGTACGAGTTCGCCGTCGTCATGATCGTCTGCGAGACGAGGCCGACGGCGATGAGCAGGATCCCGAACAGCCAGTACTGCGGCATCACCGCGGCCACCCCCAGGAACACCCCGAAGGCGAGGCACCCCGCCGCGAGCAGCGCGAGACGGGGCTTCTCGCGCCGCGCGGCGAGCAGCGCCCCGGCCACCGAGCCGATCGCCATCTCGCTGGAGAGCACCCCGTAAACCCCGGCACCGGCGTGGAAGACCTCGGTCGACATCGTCGCGGCGTAGATGGGGAAGTTGAGGCCGAAGGTGCCGATGACGAAGATCACGGTGAGCACGATGACGAAGTCCCGGCGGCGGGCGATGTAGCGGAACCCGCCGAGTAGGCCGCCGGATGCGCGGGGGCGGCCGCGGGCGGAATCCGGGACGATCTCGCGGATGCGGAGGAGCGACACGAGCACCGCGGCGAAGCTCAGCGCGTTGATCGCGAAGACCCAGCCGGCGCCGACCCACGCCACGAGAAGGCCGGCGACCGCAGGGCCGATGAGGCGCGCGGCCTGGAACGAGGCCGAGTTGAGGCCGACGGCGTTGGCGAGATCGTCCCGTTCGACGAGCGAGGTCACCCAGGTCTGGCGGGCCGGGGCGTCGAACGCCGCGAAGCAGCCGAGCAGGAACGCGAGCAGGTAGACGTGCCAGAGCTGCACGGTGTGGCTGAGGGTGAGCACGGCGAGGACGGCCCCGAGCACGCCCATGCCGGCCTGCGTGATCATGAGCAGCTTGCGCTTGTCGACGCGGTCGGCGGTGTAGCCGGTGAGCGGAAGAAGCAGCAGCTGAGGGCCGAACTGCAGCGCCATCGTCACGCCGACGGAGGTCGCCGAGCCACCGGAGAGGTCGGTGAGGACGATCCAGTCCTGGGCGGTGCGCTGCATCCAGGTGCCGATGTTCGACACCAGCGCACCAGCGAACCAGATCCGGTAGTTCGAGTGGGCGAGAGAGCGGAACATCGCACGCATTGTTAACACATGATAACTATTTTCTGAGCCAAGATAGGCCTGTGCCGCGCGTGACGAAGCAGTTCACCGACGATGAGGGCGTCGTCATCACCTACTACGAGTGGCTCGCGGACTCCCCGCGCGCGGTCGTCCAGATCGCGCACGGCCTCGGCGAGCATGCCCTGCGCTACGAGCACGTCGCCGCCTTCTACAACGCGCACGGCTTCAGCGTCTACGCCGACGACCATCGCGGCCACGGTGCCACCGGCGTCGGCCAGTGGGGGCTGCGCGGCAAGGACTTCGGACACCTCGGGCCCGGCGGGCTCCGCGCCGCCGAGGCCGACATCCTGCACCTCACCGCGATCGCCACGGCGGCGAATCCCGGCCTGCCGGTGATCCTCTACGCGCACTCCTGGGGCTCGCTCATGGCCCAGCGCATCATCGATCGCGACCCCGACGAGTACGCGCTCGCGATCCTCACCGGCACCGCCTACCGCACACCGCTGACGATGAACGGATTCGACTTCAACAAGCGCTGGAAGTCGAAGCCGGGCGCCACCGGCCTGGAATGGCTCAGCCGCGACGAGGAGGTCGTGCGCGCAGTGGCGAACGACCCGCTGTACTTCTCCGCGGACGTGATCAAGACCCTCGGGGTGGTCGAGGGGCTCAAGCTCTACGGACGCCCGGCACGCGGCCTCGCCGCCGAGCACGACATCCCGCTGCTCATCCAGGTCGGCGCGGACGACCCGCTCGGCGGCGAGAAGTCGGCCGTCGCGCTCGCCGAGGCGTACCGCGACCGCGCCGCACTGACCGATGTGACCGTGCACGTCTACGAGGGCGCCCGGCACGAGGTGCAGAACGAGCTCAACAAGGAGCAGGTCTTCGCCGACCAGCTCGCCTGGATCGACGAGCGGCTGTAGCGGCGGAGCTACCCCTCGCGGGTGATCTCGACCGTCACGAAGGTCTGCGACGAGCCGGCTCCGGCGTAGACCCCGCGGATGGGCGCGACATCGTCGTAGTCGCGGCCACGCCCGACGAGCACGTGCCGGTCGCCGATGGCGATCTGGTTGGTGGGGTCGAACCCGGTCCACTCGCCGCAGAACCACTCAACCCAGGCGTGCGATTCGCCGGTCACGGTCCTGCCGATCTCGGCATCCGGCTCGGGGTGCAGGTAGCCCGAGACGTAGCGCGCCGGCAGGCCCACCGACCGCAGCGCGCCGATGGCGACATGCGCGATGTCCTGGCAGACGCCGCGGCGCTGCTCCCACGCCTCGGCGCCCGAGGTCGACACGGCGGTGACGCCCTGCACGTACTCCATCGCCTCGCCGACCGCGCGGGCGATGGCCTCGCCGGCGTCGCACGGACCGGAAGCGGAATCCGCGATCGAACGCGCCAGCGCCGCGAGGCCCGCATCCGGCTCGGTGCGCGCCGACTGCGCGAGCTGCTCCATGTACTCGGTGCGGGTGAGGGCGATCGCCGCGACCTCGTCCCAGCCGATGTCGTGCGGGGCGCCGTGCGTCCGGTCGCCGACCTCGATGAGGCTGGACGCCGAGAGCGTGAGCTCGCGGTGCGGGCTCAGCACCTCGAACGCGGTGACCTGGGTACCCCAGTAGTCGGTGTACGTGTACTGCTGCGCGCCGGGATGGATCTCGAGTTGGCAGGTGAGGACGATCTGCCCCTCGGTGCTGGTCGGCAGCATGCGCGCCTCGTTGTACGAGGCGTTCGCCTCGCCGGTGTACCGGAACCCGGTGATGTGCTTGACCCTGAGCCGCTTCACATGCGCTCACCCACCCACGTCGGCATGGCGTGCGTCGGGAAGTAGCGCTGCTTGACGGCCTCGCTCGTCGCGCTCGTGACGCGCTGGATGGCATCCATGTTGTCGACGAGCTTGTCGAGGATCTCCGAGATCGGCCGATACTCGAGCGATCCGATGGTCTGGCCGAGGAGGCGCTGGGCGCTGTCGCTGACGCCCACGCGATCGCTGCGCGGCTCGAGCTCGCGCAAGCACTCCGAGGCCCGGTTGAGGCAGTAGAACACCGAGCGCGGGAACAGCCGGTCGAGCAGCAGGAACTCCGCGGCGTTGTGCGTCGACGGCACACCGCGGTAGGTGCGCAGATAGGCCTCGTAGGCGCCGCAGGAGCGCAGGATCGTCGTCCACGACGGGCCGGATGCCTCGGTGAGCACCCGCGTCGCGAGCAGGCGGGCCGTCATGTCGGCGCGCTCCAGCGAACGGCCGAGAGTGAAGAACTGATACGCCTCGTCGCGGCTCATCACCATCTCGTTGACTCCGATGGCGAAGGCGGTGCGCTCGCGGACCCAGCGGAAGAACTCGCTGACGCGCTCGGTGCTGACGCGGCGCGGCATCCGGGCGGTCGTCGTGTTGAGGCTCTCCCACAGTTCGGTCGAGATGATCTCGCGCGCGCGCCGGGCGTTCTCGCGGGCGCTCATCAGGGAGTACGCGATGGACGACGGATTCGAGCGGTTCACCGCGAGCAGGTCGAGCACGTCGGCACGGGAGAGGCGCGTGTCGTCCGGGGCGGCCGAACCCATGACGTCGAGCAGTGCGCGGCACGCGGTGTCTTCGTCGACCCACGGGTCCTCGAGCAGCAGTTGCAGATGGACGTCGAGAATGCGGGCGGTGCCGTCGGCCCGCTCGACGTAGCGGCCGATCCAGAACAGGGATTCCGCGATCCTGCTCAGCATTTATCGCCGCGCCCGTCCTCGCCGCTCGCGCGTCGCTTCACGATCCGCGCGCACGCCGCCGGATCGCTGATGGCTGAGTGAGCAGGCGCGTCACCCCCTTCCCACGTGCGAGCCTGCTGCTGGTGCTGGTGCTGCTGGCGGAAGCGCAATCCGTCATCGCCGTCGCTGCTCTGCTGCTGCTGCTGCACCTGCTGATGGTGACCGCCCGGCTCCTCCTCGGGGGAGTGCTGGGGGCCGACGGCCGCCGCCTCGACGAGTGCCTGGTCGCGCGCAGCGTTCGCGTCAGCGCGGACGAACGGGATGCTCGTCGTGTTCGTCGCCTGGTCGACCGTGATGGCGCTGACATCGTGCGCACCGGTGAGCGGCACCGTCTCGCGGCCGAGCACCCAGGTGTCCTTCGAGCCGCCCCCCTGGCTGGAGTTGACGACGAGCTGCCCCGCGGGCAGCGCGACACGGGTGAGGCCGCCGGGCAGCACCCAGATGTCGTCGCCGTCGTTGACGGCGAACGGGCGCAGGTCGGAGTGCCTCGGCCGCATGCCGTCCTCTACGAGGGTCGGGATGGTCGACAGCTGCACGACCGGCTGCGCGATCCAGCCGCGCGGATCGTCGATGAGCTTGGCGCGCAGCGTCTCGAGCTCCTTCTTCGACGCGGCGGGGCCGACGACGAGGCCCTTGCCGCCCGAGCCGTCAACCGGTTTGACGACAAGCTCGTCGAGGCGGTCGAGCACCTCGTCGAGCGAGTCCGGGTCTTCGAGGCGCCAGGTGTCGACGTTGGGGATGATGGGCTGCTCGCCGAGGTAGTAGCGGATGAGGTCCGGCATGTACGTGTAGATGAGCTTGTCGTCGGCGACGCCGTTGCCCACCGCGTTGGCCAGCGTCACGTTGCCGAGGCGGGCGACGTTGAGCAGGCCGGGAGTGCCGAGCACGGAGTCGGCGCGGAACTGCAGCGGATCGAGGAACTCGTCGTCGACCCTGCGGTAGATGACGTCGACGCGCGTCGGACCGCTCGTCGTGCGCATCCACACGTGCCCGCCGCTCGTGAAGAGATCGCGGCCCTCGACGAGCTCGACGCCCATGAGACGGGCGAGCAGGGTGTGCTCGTAGTAGGCCGAGTTTAAGACGCCGGGCGTGAGCACCACGACGGTCGGGTCCTCGACGCCCATCGGGGCGGAGGCGCGCAGTGCCTGCAGCAGCCGGTACGGGTAATCCCCCACCGGCCGCACCGACATCGAGACGAACAGCTCGGGCAGGGTCTGCGCCATGACGCGGCGGTTCGAGATGACGTAGCTGACACCGGACGGCACGCGCACGTTGTCCTCGAGGACCCGCCAGATGCCGGTCTCATCGCGGATGAGGTCGATGCCGGCGACGTGGATGCGCACGCCGTTGGCGCTGACGATGCCGTGGGCCTGCCGATGGTAGTGCTTCGAGCTCGCGATGACGGAGGCCGGCACAATGCGGTCGCGCACCGCGTTCTGCGGGCCGTAGGAGTCGGCGAGGAATGCTTCGAGCACGCGCACGCGCTGCTTGACACCGGCCTCGAGATCGACCCACTCGTCCGCCTCGATGACGCGGGGCACGGCATCGAGCGGAAAGGGGCGCTCCTCACCGGCGAAGTCGAACGTGACGCCCTGGGCGAGGTAGGAGCTCTCGAGCGCCTCGGTGCGCCCGCGCAGCTCGGCCTGCGTCATCTGGCCCAGGGCGGCGTGGAGGTCGCGATAGGGGGCTCTCGGCTCGGGCGCGTCCGGGCCGTGGGCGGAGCCGGCGAACATCTCGTCGTAGGCGGGAGCAGGGGCGTGCGGTTTCGGCTGCAGCGTTGCGCCGTACCCGCGGAACAGGTCGCCCATGCCCCGACTGTAGTGACGAAGTGTTGCGCTCTCGTTTCACTCGCGACCGCCGGGAACGACGGCGGCCCGGTGAATCGCCGTCCGGCTGCCGAACCCCGGGCGACCCTAGGTATCGTCAGGCCATGCCTTTGATTGTTTCGGTGCCTGACCTCGAACTGGCCGACGCGGTCGCCGCTCTCCCTCCCGCCCTCGGCTCCGAGGTCGAGTTCGTCGTGTGGGCGTTCGACGACAGCGCGCCACCGCGAGACTCGTTCGACATCGTGGTGCCGCCCTACCTGCCCGCCGACCAGTTCCTTCCGAAGATCGAGCGAGTCCGCACCCGGCTCGTCCAGCAGCAGTCGATCGGCTACGACGGCATCGCAGGCCATCTGCCGCCGGGTCTCGCCTTCGCCAACGCGGCGACGGTCCACGAGACCGCCACCTCGGAGCTCGCGGTGACGCTGGCCCTCGCGATGCAGCGCGGGATTCCGGGCTTCGTGCACGACGCCGCGCACGGCGTCTGGAACATGCACTGGCAGCCGGGCCTCGCCGACCGGCGCGTGCTGCTGCTCGGCTACGGCGGCGTCAACCAGGCCGTCGAGAAACGGCTCGCAGGCTTCGACGTCGATGTCGTGCGCGTGGCGCGAACCGCGCGGGACACACCCGCCGGTCGGGTGCACGGCCTCGGCGAACTGCCCGCTCTGCTGCCGGCGGTCGACATCGTCATCGCTGCGGTACCCCTGGATCCCTCGACTCAGGGCCTCGTCTCGGCGGCATTCCTCGCTGCACTCCCCGACGACGCCCTCGTCATCAACGTCGCCCGCGGTCCCGTCGCCGACACCGCGGCGATCCTCGCCGAGGCCTCGAGCGGCAGGCTGCGCTTCGCCCTCGACGTCACCGATCCCGAGCCGCTGCCCGCCGACCACCCGCTCTGGTCGCTTCCGAACGTCCTCGTCACGCCGCACGTCGGAGGCGCCTCGGACGCGATGGGACCGCGCATGGTCGCACTCATCCGTCGGCAGATCGATCACGCGCTCAACGGCGAACCTTTCGAAAACGTCGTCCTGCGCGGCTAGGCGCCGAGCGCGGCGAGCTCGTCGGCGGCGAGCTCAAGTGTCGCCGAGGCCAGCAGGTCGGGCAGCTGCTCGACGCGGCTCGCCGACGCGATCGGCGCCGTGATCGTCGGCTGCGCGCGCAGCCAGGCAAGGGCGACCGTCGCCACCGACGCGCCGCGCGCGGCGGCAACCTCGTCGAGCGCCGCCAGCTTCGTCACCGCGGCCGGGTCATCGAGGTACGCGGACGCGCCGCCCGCGCGGGCCGAGTCAACGAAGACGCCCGGACGGTACTTGCCCGTGAGGAAGCCGCGAGCGAGCGCGAAATAGGGCATGACGCCCAGCTGGTACTTCTCGGCGACGGCGCGCAGGCCATCGGTCTCGTAGCTTCGCTCGACGAGGTTGTAGTGCGGCTGCAGGGCGACGGCCCGGTGCAGCCCGTTCGCCTCGGTGACGGCGAACCACTCGTCGACGCGCTCAGCGGTGAAGTTCGACGGAGCGATGTAGCGCACCTTGCCCGCGTCGACGAGCTCCGACAGTGCGCCGACGAAATCGGCGACGGGGACGTCCGGGTCGTCGTAGTGGGCGTAGTAGAGGTCGATCGCGTCGACCTGCAGGCGCTTCAGCGAAGCATCCGCCGCGGCGCGAATGGTGGCGGGAGCCAAGCCCAGGAAGTCGGGATGCCGCGACACCTTGGTGGCGATGACGATCCGGTCGCGGTTGCCGCGCGCGGCCAGCCACTCGCCGATGATCGTCTCGCTGATGCCGGGCCCGTCCGCGGCCGCCGAGACGTACGAGTCGGACGTGTCGATGAAATCGCCGCCGCCTGCGGCGAACGCGTCGAGAATCGCGAAGGATGAGTCGCGGTCGGCCGTCCAGCCGAACACGTTGCCGCCGAGGTTGAGGGGGAAGACGTCGAGGTCGCTGGTGCCGATGCGGGTCACGGTTCGAGACTAGTCAGACCGGCACGGTCGGCCGGGCGGCGGTTGAACCCGATCGGCCTCCGATCCGTGTCCTCCGTGGAGGTGAGGCGCGTGGGCGACGACGAGGTGCTGCTGCGCGCCCTGCACGACGAGCACGCGCGACCGCTCTGGCGCTACGTCGTCAGCCTCACCGGCGACGGGGCGCTCGCCGACGACATCGTGCAGGAGGCCCTCTTCCGCGCCTGGCGGCGCCCCGCCGTCCTCGACCAGTCCGAGTCGTCGGCGAAGGCGTGGCTCTTCACCGTCGCCCGCAACCTCGTCATCGACGACCGTCGCAGCGCCCGCCGAACCCGCGAGCTGCCCGCCGATGCAGGCCCCGAACCCGTCGCCGCCGATCAGGCCGACGCCATCCTCGACGGATGGCTCGTCCGCGACGCCCTCGCGACGTTGAGCGTCGAGCACCGCACGGTCATCGTGCACGCCTACTACGGCGGCCGCTCCGCCGTCGAGATCGCCGCCGTGCTCGGCATCCCATCCGGCACGGTCAAATCGCGCCTGCACTACGGCATGCGCGCGCTGCGGCTGGCGCTGCAGGAGAGAGGGGTCACCCGGTGAGCACCCCGGACCACGCCCGCTACGGCGAGTGGGATGCCGCCTACGTGCTCGGCACCCTCGCCCCCGCCGAGCGCGGCGAGTACGAAGAGCACCTCGCCGATTGCCCGCTCTGCCGAGCCGCGGTCGCCGAGCTCGCCGGAATGCCCGGGCTGCTCGGCACAGTGAACCGTTCCGACGCGCTCGCGCTGCTCGACGCGCCGGTCGCCGAGAACCGAGCCGAACCGGCACCCGTCGCGGCGCTCCTTCACCGCGTGCGTCGGCGACGGCGGCTCCGCGCCGCGGTGTGGGCGGGGCTCGCCGCCGTCGCGGTCGCCACGATCGTCGCCCTCGCGGTGCCGCCGCTCATCGGGGCCGGGTTGCGTCCGAGCGCGGAGGTCGCGCTCGCCGCGGTGACGCCCTCGCCCCTGGTCGCTTCCGTCGCGCTGACGGCCGAGCCGTGGGGCACCCGCATCGACATGGAGTGTTCCTACGCCGCGCAGCCCGCCGGCTACCCCGCGTCCGGCCGCTATGGCCTCTACATCGTCGACGCGGCGGGCGCGGCGACGCTCGTGTCATCGTGGGCGGCCACGGCCGGGCAGACCGCCCGCACCGAGGGCTCGATCGGGCTGCCCGCCGGCCGGCTCGTCACCGCGCAGGTGCGCGACCTCACCACCGGCGCGGTGCTGCTGGCATCGCCGCTCGGTTGAGAGGTTGAACCCGACCGGCGACTCGTTCGTGTATTCGGCATGAAGACGCAACGGATCATCGCCATTCTCGCCGCAGCGCTCGCGGCATCGGTTCTCGCCGGCTGCGCCGGAGCAGGTCCCGGCTACGGAGGCGGCGCGGCGTCGTCGTCGCAGACACCGAGCTCCTCGACATTCGTCGACGCTGTCGACCTCTCGACGGCGTCGACCTCGCTCGGCACGATCGTCGTCGACGGCATCGGGATGACGGTCTACTTCTACGACCGCGATGTGAAGGGCGAGCGGGCGAGCGTCTGCACCGGGGCCTGCGCGAACGCCTGGCCGCCCGTGACGACGACGTCGGCCACGCCGACGGTGCATGGGGTGACCGGCACGGTCGGGACGATCCCGGCGGCGAGCGGCAAACAGCAGATCACCATCGACGGCCTCCCGGTCTACACCTACGCCGGTGACGGAGCGCCCGGCGACGTCTCCGGACAGGGTGCGCAGGGCATCTGGTGGGTGGTGGCCCCGAACGGCACCGAAATGAAGTCGGCCAGCAACGGAGGCGGCAGCTGGTGACGCCCCCGCACCCGGATCCGGCCTCGGCGCTCGCGTCGAGAAGGCATAGCGTGGTCTCCGTCGTCTTGGCGAGGAGGCCCGCATGCGCATCGACCCGGAGAGTCCCGTGCCTCCCTCCGAGCAGGTGCGCCAGCAGGTCGTGGACGGGGTGCGCGAGGGCCGGTTCGCTGCCGGTACACCGCTCCCGACGGTGCGCGCCCTCGCCGCCGATCTCGGTATCGCCGTGAACACTGCAGCCCGGGCTTACAGGCTCCTCAAGATCGACGCCATCATCGAGACCTTCGGCAGGCGGGGCACGTTCGTGGCGGCGCAGGGCGATCCGGTGGCAAGGGCGCTGCAATCCGCCGCCGCCGAGTACGCCCGCCTCGCCGCCTCCCTCGGGGTCGACCAGGACACTGCGCTGAGCACCGTGGCGAGCGCGTTAGGCTCGCGACTATGACCTGGCACGACCCGTACGAAGAGCTGTCGGAGCTGCGCGAAGTGGGCGTGTTCTCGGTGACGAGCAGCTCTGCCGGGCACAATCGCCCGTGGCCGCTGAAGTACCGCAATGCGGGCGTCGGCGGGCAGGACGTCTCGCCGCAGTTGGCCTGGTCCGGCTTCCCCGCCGAGACGAAGAGCTTCGCCGTGACGATCTACGACCCGGACGCGCCGACGGGCTCGGGCTTCTGGCATTGGGCGGTCTACAACATCCCCGCCGAGGTCACCGAACTCAAGGAAGGCGTCGGCTCCCTCACCGGAGAGCTGCCGGTCGGCGCGCTGACGCTGAAGAACGAGATCCGCACCCGCGACTACACCGGCGCGGCACCGCCGGCCGGCACAGGGGTGCACCGCTACTTCACGGTCGTGCACGCGCTCGACGTCGACCGGCTCGACCTCGACCCCGAATCGACTCCGGCCGTGCTCGGCTTCACGCTGCACTTCCACACACTGGCGCGCGCGATCATCGTCCCGACGGCGTCAGCCGACGACTTCTGATTCCGGGTTCCGCGGGTCTCTGGCGGGCCCGGCTGCCGGACGGCGGCCGGAGACGAGGCGTTTGAACCCCCACCCCGTGACGCGCAGCATCGCCTCGACGACGATGCGGGTGCTCATCTTGGATGCGCCGTACTCGCGCTCGATGAAGGTGATGGGCACCTCGCGCACGGTGAACCCGGCGCGGATGAAGTGCCAGAGCATGTCGATCTGGAACGAGTAGCCCTGCGAGCGCACCTCGTCGAGGTCGATCCGGGCGAGCGCGGCGGTGCGGAAGGCACGATAGCCGCCGGTGACATCCTTGACGCGGATCCCGAGCGCGGTGCGCGCGTACCCGCTGCCGCCGCGCGAGATCATGCGGCGGCTCAGCGGCCAGTTGACGACCTCGCCGCCGGAGACCCAGCGGGAGCCCTGCACGAGATCGGCCCCGGCCGCGATGGCGTCGAGCAGGCGGGGAAGCTGCTCGGGCTGGTGCGAGCCGTCGGCATCCATCTCGACCACGACGTCGTAGCCCTGTGCCATGGCCCAGCGCATCGCCTCGCGGTACGCGCCCCCGAGACCGTCCTTGACGAGGCGGTGGATGGCGTGCACCTGCGGATCCGCCGCGGCGAGCGCATCGGCCAGCGCCCCGGTGCCGTCCGGCGAGTTGTCATCGACGACGACGACATCGACCTCGGGGACCGCCGCACGAACCCTGGCGACGATGCGCTCGACATTCTCGCGCTCGTTGTAGGTGGGGATCATGACCAGGACAGACATAACGAGGCTCCACGCTACCGGCGATGCCTGTGCGGCGCCTGCCCGCCCGTGCGCAGAGCCCCCGCGACGAGGCGCGCTCGAGACCTCCGAACCCCCTCGGCTCGCGGCATGATCGTGATCGCCGCCTTCTTCGTGGGCCGAGCGCAGCGGGTCGAACCGCCTCCGATGTCTAGCCGCGAAGCGCCTCGACCAGCTCGGCGGCGACGTTCGTCGAGATGAGCACCCGCGAGAACCCCTCGGCGACCTCGGGGCCCGTGCCGGGCTGCTGGATCTCGATGACGACCGCCTCGCGCGACTTGCTCTTCACGAGCAGGAAGTCCTTGCCGCCGTGATATTTCCAGGCGCCGATGGCGAGTGTGAGCGGAACGTACACACCGAGGCTGCGGATACCCCGCAGCCAGATCCACGGGTCCTTCGTGATCGTCACCGACGTGATCGCATCGCGCGGGACGATGAGATCGCGCCTGCGCAGCGCCCAGCCCTTCTCGACCGGGGTCAGCCTGATCTCCAGACGATCCCCGTGCACATGCAAGTCGGCCACGGTCTCATTCTCGACCCATCCGCATACCCGGCGCAGTACTAAATGCGTGCAGCTGCACGTGCAGCGGCGGGGAGGGCATCGACGATCTGGGCGATGGCCTCGTCGTCGTGGGCGGCCATGACGAACCATGCCTCGAACACCGACGGGGGCAGCAGGATGCCCTGGGCGAGCATCGACTGGAAGAAGGGCGCGTAGCGCTTGGCATCCTGCGCCTGAACCTCGGCGTAATTGCGCGCCGGAGAGTCCGCGAAGAGCACCGAGAACAGGTTGCCCGCGACCTGGACGCGGTGGGCGACGCCTTCGCGAGCAAGCGCGGCCGAGACCTCGCGCTGCAGGATCGCACTGACGTGGTAGAGCCGGTCGTAGACGGCGCCGTCGGCGAGCCGCAGCGTCGCGAGCCCGGCGGCGACGGAGAGCGGATTGCCGGACAGCGTGCCCGCCTGGTACACCGGACCGACGGGGGCGAGATGCTCCATGACCTCGCGGCGGCCGCCGAGCGCGGCGAGCGGCATCCCGCCGCCGATGACCTTGCCGAAGGTGAAGAGGTCGGGCGCGTAGCCCTGGTCGAGTCCCCAATACCCCTGCGGGCCGACGCGGAACCCGGTGAGCACCTCGTCGAGGATGAGGAGCGCGCCGTGCTCGTGCGCGATCTCGGCGAGCGTGGCGTTATAGCCGGCATCCGGCGCGACGACGCCCATGTTCGCGGCGGCCGCCTCCGCAATGATCGCGGCGATCTCGCCCGGATGGGCCTCGAACGCTTGGCGCACGGCGCCGAGGTCGTTATAGGGCAGCACGAGGGTCTGCGCCGCGATGGGCGCGGGCACGCCGGCGGAGGCCGGCAGCGCGAGCGTCGCGACGCCCGAGCCCGCCTCGGCGAGCAGGCCGTCGGAGTGGCCGTGATAGTGCCCGGCGAACTTGACGACCAACGGACGGCCGGTGATCCCACGGGCGAGGCGGATGGCCGTCATCGTCGCCTCGGTGCCGGTGGAGACGAGGCGCAGCTCCTCGATCGCGCCGCCCAGCCGCGCCACGACGAGTTCGGCGAGCTCAGTCTCGGCGGGTGTGGACGCCCCGAACGAGAGGCCGCGGGAAGCAGCATCCTGCACCGCGGCGACGACCTCGGGGTGCGCGTGGCCGAGGATCGCCGGCCCCCAGGAGGCCACGAGGTCGACGTACTCGCGCCCCTCGACATCGGTGACCCGGGAACCTCGCGCGCTCGTGAGGAAGCGCGGTGCGCCGCCGACCGAGCGGTAGGCGCGCACCGGCGAGTTCACCCCGCCGGGAATGACGGCACGGGCGCGGTCGAACTCGGCTTCGTTGGTCGTCACCGGCGTCATCGCGGCAGCAGCCTGGTCGCGAGCTCGAGGGCCCAGTAGGTGAGCACGGCGTCAGCACCTGCCCGGCGGATGCCGGTCACCGTCTCGAGGATGGCGCGGTCGCGATCGATCCAGCCGTGCGCGGCGGCCGCCTCGACCATCGCATACTCGCCGCTGACCTGATACGCCCACACCGGCACCTCGCTCATCGCGGCGACGTCCGCGAGCACGTCGAGGTAGGACATCGCCGGCTTCACCATGACGATGTCGGCGCCCTGCGCGAGGTCGAGACGAGCCTCGCGCACGCCTTCGCGGCGATTCGCCGGGTCCTGCTGATAGGTGCGGCGGTCGCCGGTGAGCTGCGAGTCGACCGCCTCGCGGAATGGCCCGTAGAAGGAGCTCGCGTACTTGGCCGAGTAGGCGAGGATGCCGACGTCGAGGAATCCCGCTGCGTCGAGCGCTTCGCGGATGGCCGCGACCTGGCCGTCCATCATGCCGCTCGGCGCGACGAGGTGGGTGCCCGCCGCGGCCTGAGCGACAGCCATCTCGGCGTAGCGCAGCAGCGTCGCATCGTTGTCCACGGAGCCATCGGCGGCGAGCACGCCGCAGTGGCCGTGGTCGGTGAACTCGTCGAGGCAGAGGTCGGTCTGGATGACGAGGGCGTCGCCGACCTCGTCGCGTGCGATGCGGGTCGCGACGTTGAGGATGCCGTCGGGATCGGTCGCCCCCGAGCCGACCGCGTCGTGCTCGAGCGGCACACCGAAGAGGTTGACCCCGCCTAGACCCGCCTCGGCAGCCCCATGCAGAGCCCGTCTGAAGGAGTCGAGCGAGTGCTGCACGACGCCCGGCATCGAGCCGATCGGCACCGGTTCGACCGCGCCTTCGCGGATGAACATCGGCAGGATGAGCTCGGCAGCATGGACGCGCGTCTCGGCGACGAGGCGGCGCATCGCGGGGCTCGTACGCAGCCGCCTCGGGCGGATGACGGGGAACTCGGTCACGACCAATCAGCCTA